>DATGFB010000394.1:0-2768 GCA_035309605.1 Jatrophihabitantaceae bacterium | reverse complement strand
CCCGCGCCGTCCGGCTCGACCGGATCAACCAGCAGTGGCGGTTCCGGTGGGTCAGTCGGCGGGACCTCACCGACGGTGATCCCGACGCCGACGCCGACGACGACGACGAGCACGCCGACGCCGTCACCGACGCGAGTGTGCGTGCTGACGGACCTCTACGGGCACTGCCTGTTGTGGAAGACCTGACGTAATCGGGGCGTCAGCGGCCGACGGTACCGGCCGCATCGGCGAGCATGCGCAGCCCGGTGACGATGCCGCCGACCAGGTCGCCGTTCGCGAACGATGCGCGCATAGCGAGCGCGGCCAGGGCGCACGCGCGGTTGGGCAGCCGTTCGGCGGACTGTGGCCCGGTGACGATGTGCAGGTTGCGCTGACCGGGTGACACCGCGACGAGCACCGAGTTGTCGGTGAGCTTCTCGAACAGCGCCTCGGCGTGCGCACGCATGGGCGCGCTCAATGCACCGACGTACAAGCTGAACACGAGCCCTGTCTCGCGGCTGGACAGCGTCAGCGCTTCGTCGAGACGCACCAGCTGACGAGCCGTGAACGGTTGATCGGGACGCTGCGCGCCGTGCGGTCCGTACTGCAACAGGGTGCGCGTCGTCGAGACCTCACCACTCACCGCTGGCACCTCCCATCGCCGTCGTCGTGGACGCGGCACCTTCGACCTGCGGATGCATGGGTGTGTTCACCGCTTCGGGGTGCGGCACGAACCACGCGGGCGGGTAGTCCCACGCCTTGCCCGGGCGGTACCGGTTCGGCTGGTGCAGCAACGTCCTGCCGTACACGCCGAAGGTGATCAGCGCGACGATGCCGAGCGGAATGCCGACGAACACGAGCACGGTCTCCCAGACAGGCATGCACAGACGGTAGCGAATCGGCCCGGGCCCCGTGCCGCCGGGCACCTACCAGATCGGGGGGCGGCGATCGCTCCACGGCACGGCGGCTTCGAGCTGGGCGGCGAGCGCGAACAGCAGCGGCTCGCCGGCGGGCCGGCCGGCGAGCATCACGCCGATCGGCAGCCCGGCCGCACTCTGGTACATCGGCAGCGAGACAGCGGGCTGCCCTGTTGTGTTGAAGATGGCGGTGAAAGGGGTGAACCGCTTCTGCCGCTCGAAGTCCTGCGCCGGGTCGGCGTCGCCGCCGACGAACCACCCCAGCGGCCGCGGCAGCTGCGCGAGCGTCGGCATCAACAGTGCGTCGAACTGCGCGGTGGCGACGATCGCGTCGCGGCTGAGCGTCTTGAGTTGTGCCATCGCGTTCGCGAATTCCACGGCGGCGACGCGAGCGCCACGCGCGCGCAGGTACTTCGTCAGCGGGACGAGGTCATGTTCGCGGCTCGGATCGACGGGAATGGTCGCGGCGGACACAGTCCAGACCGTTTCGAACGCGGCCACCGACTCGGGCGGGAACACCGGCGCGATGTCGACGACGTCGTGCCCGAGCGACGCGAGCAGTGTCGACGCCCGCTCCCACGCGTCGAACACCTCCGGATCGACGCCTGCACTCATCGGAGCGTCGATGAAGCGCCCGATGCGCAGCCGCTCCGGCGCACGGTCGCACCAGCCGAGGAACGTCTCGCCGTCCGGCAACGGTGGCAGCGGATCTGCGTCACCCAGCTGCGGCCCCGCGACGGCGTCGAGGAACGCAGCCGCATCGCGAACCGTGCGCGAGAGCGGCCCGTTCACGCTCAGCCGCGTCACGTCGAGATCGACCGGCCCGCGCGTGACCCGTCCGCGCGACGGCTTGACGCCGACGAGTCCGCACACACTCGCCGGGATGCGGATCGAGCCGCCGCCGTCGCTGCCCTGCGCGAACGCGACGATTCCCGACGCGACCGCGGCGCCGGCGCCGCCGCTCGACCCACCTGCAGAACGCGACACGTCCCACGGCGTGCGCGCGGCAGGCCCGGTGACGGGCTCGGTGTAGCACGGCAAGCCGAACTCGGGCGTCGACGTCTTGCCGATGCTGATCGTCCCGGCGTCGCGCAACAGTCGCACCACGTTGTCGTCGTACGGCGGGACGAAGTCGGGCATCGTCGCCGAACCGAATCGCGTCGGCACACCGGCGACCTGGTTGAGGTCTTTGATCGCCGTCGGCACACCGAGCAGTGGCGGCAGTTCGCGTGCGTCGCGCGTCATGACGAGCTGCTCGGCGCGCTTCGCCTTAGCACGCGCAGCCTCGTCCGTGACGGTGACGAACGCGCCGACCAGCGGGTCGATGCGCGCCAACCGTTCGAGTGCGGCGTCGACGAGCTCCACCGGACTCACCGTGCGCTGGCGCACCAGCGTGGCGCACTCCAGCGCACTCAGCTCGTGCAACGCGGCCATGCAGGGATCAAACGGCGGGCGCGATGACGGCGTCGACGCGCGCCGGTTCCCAACCGAGGTAACGCTGCCAGGCGGGGTCGCGCTTTGCCCATCCCATGACGACAGCCACCGTCGCCGGTGGCTGCGCTGGTGGAACCGAAAGGCGCCAGCCGAGCTCGGAGAGCAGCCGGTCGCCCTTGCGATGGTTGCATCTGGCGCACGCCGCCACCACGTTGGTCCAGCTGTGTTGCCCACCGCGCGAGCGCGGCCGGACGTGATCGATCGTGTCGGCCTTGATGCCGCAGTACGCGCACGAATGCGCGTCGCGGTCGAGCACCGCGCGACGGGTGAGCGGCACTTCGCGGCGGTACGGCACCCGTACGTAGTGCGACAGGCGTACCACGGTGGGTACCTGGATGGCGGTGCGCTCGGAGCGCATCAAGCCGTCGCCGGCCTCGA
>DATGFB010000393.1:0-7397 GCA_035309605.1 Jatrophihabitantaceae bacterium | reverse complement strand
ATGTCGACGTCGGCGAGCACGCCGGGGCGCGCCGCGTCGATCACGTCGATCCAGCGGCGCAGTACGCGGGCGAGCGACGCGGGTGCGGGCGCCGACGCGTCGAGCGTGATCGCGGGCACGACTGGTGCACCGGGCTTGTGGCCGGCGGCGGTCATCGCCACGGACGCGGCGGTCAGTGCGGCGGGTAGGGGCGTCATCGATTCGGCGAGGAGCTCGCTGCACCGTTCCCCGTCGCGTTCATAGCCGCGTACCGGCGCGACGACGACGCGCAGCGGCAATGGTGAGCGGCCGGTCCCGGACAGACGTTGCTGGTCGACGCGAACCCGCACGCGGGTCTTGCGCTCGTCGTCGAGCAGCCGCAGCACGACCGAGCGCACGTCCACCTCGGCAAGTGGCAGCAACGCGCGCACGCCTACAGCGGGCTCGATCCGCTCGCGCACGGGCGAGACGGGCAGCGTCTCGATCCGGCGCGGCCAGTGCTTCGGCGGTGCCGGAGCGGTGAGCGACGTGTGCTCGGCGGTCGACAGCACCAGCTGCGCCGACCGGCCGCGGCGCGCGTCGCGCAGCGTCATGCCGGCGTGGTGCAGTCGCCAGTCGGCGGTGTCGACACACGTCCAACGTCCGGCGCTGGAGGGCTCTGCGTGGACGCCGTAGCGCGTCGCGAGCGCGGCGAAGACCTGGCCGGGATCGGCCGATTCGCCGAACATCAGCTCGGCCGGCTCCACGCGATCACTTCCTCATTTCCCCGAAGACGCAGAAGCGAGAACTATAGAACGAACAGAAGGTGGACGGGGGCTTAACGACCGACTCCTCTCAGCCCATGCCGCTCACCCGGAGAAACCGGTCTTTTCGAAGTGGTGCCGGTCGCTGATCGAGTCAGGATCGCCGAGCCACGCCCAGCCGCAACGTTCGAACAGCTCGAGAACATCCCGGCCCGCGTGCGGGGCGTCCCGGGCGAGCGTGCCCGGCCGTGCGATGTCGTAGGTGGCGCCCGGCGGCAGCCAGGTCGCCGGGTCCTCCCCGAACGGGTTGATCGCGGGGTTGACGTCGATCGCGGCGCCGTAGCTGTGCATGGAGCGTTCGCCGGTCGCGGCGATGAGCCGCCAGTTGAAGCAGGACGTGTTGTTCGCGGCCATCGACGCGTCGTCGTCCCATCCGTAAGCGGCGATCGGCACGATGCGTGCGACGGGCAGCCGCAGCCGCAGGATCTCGGCGAAGATCGCCGCGACCTCGTCGGCCAGGACCGCATGCGCGACGAGTTGCCCGCGCCGCAGGTCCAGGTTCATGTCGAGGTGCTCGACGTCGAGCAACCGCATGCGCGCGAGCACCTCTGGCGGTGCGACCGAGCCCCGCAGCGCCTCGTCGAGATCCACGCTCGCGTCATCCTTTCGATGTAGTTGCTGATCATTCCTGCGAGGGGCGCGCCGCACGGCCATCGCTGCCTACCGTGAGAGCACCGGTCGGCAAGGAGCCCCCATGATCGAAGCAATCGGACTGACAAAGCACTTCGGCCCCACGGTCGCGGTGGACGATCTGACGTTCACCGTGCGCCCTGGCGTCGTCACAGGGTTCCTCGGACCCAACGGAGCAGGCAAGTCGACGACGATGCGCATGCTGCTGGCGCTCGACCACCCGACCGCCGGCATCGCGCGCGTGAACGGGCGGCCGTACGTCGAGCACCGCGCGCCGTTACGCGAGGTCGGCGCGCTGCTCGAGGCGCGTGCCATCCACACCGGGCGCTCGGCACGCAACCACCTGCGCGCGCTCGCCGCGACGCACGGCATCCCGCGCCGCCGGGTGACCGAGGTGATCGACCTGGTCGGGCTGCACTCGGTCGCCGACAAGCGCGCCGGCGGCTTCTCGCTCGGCATGGGACAGCGGCTCGGCATCGCGTCCGCACTGCTCGGCGACCCGCACACGCTGATCCTCGACGAGCCGGTGAACGGGCTGGACCCCGACGGCATCCTCTGGATCCGGAACCTGCTCAAGGCGCTCGCGGCCGAGGGGCGCACGGTGTTCGTCTCGTCCCATCTGATCGAGATGGCCCTCACCGCCAGCCACCTCATCGTCGTCGGCCAGGGTCGGCTCATCGCCGACGCGGGCGTCGACGAGCTCATCCGCGGCGTGCAGCGCGACGTCGTGCTCGTGCGTACCGACGAGGCCGTCCGGCTGCGCGACCTGCTCGTCTCGGACGGCGTGAGCGTGACCTCGACCAAGGCGGACGAGTTGCTCGTCACCGGGCTGGCCAGCGGCGCCATCGGACGCGTCGCTGCCGACGCGCGGATCGCGCTCGTCGAGCTCACGCCGCAACAGGCCTCGCTCGAAGAAGCATTCATGCAGATCACCCGCGACTCCGTCGAGTTCGCCGTTCCGGACGGAGTGCACTGATGACGTCGACCACGCTCTCGCCGTATCGCATCGAGGTCACCCAGGCCCGGGCGTTCAACTCCGAGTGGATCAAGTTCCGCTCACTGCGTTCGACGTGGTACAGCTTCGGCATCGCGCTGCTCGTCGCGATCGGCCTCGGCGTGCTGTTCTCGGCACTGCGCGGCCGCGACCTGCACAGTCACGGCTTCATCGGACCTGACTTCGACCCGGTCGAGATCAGTCTGCGCGGCATGATGCTCGCGCAGCTCGCCGTCGGTGTGCTCGGCGTCCTGTTCGTCACCGGCGAGTACAGCACCGGCATGATCCGTGCGTCGCTCTCGGCGATCCCGAAGCGCGTGCCGGTGTTCACCTCGAAGGTTGCCGTGTTCGGTGTCGCGACTTTCCTGATCGCCACGGTGGCCAGCCTGATCGCGTTCCTCGGTGGGCAGGCCGCACTCAGCTCGTACCACTTCGGGGTGTCGCTGTCCTCACCCGGCGCGGTGCGTGCGGTGTTCGGCGGTGGGCTGTACTTACTGCTCGTCGGGTTGCTCGCGGTCGGACTCGGCTTCGCGATCCGCAACACGGGCGGTGCCATCGCCGCGCTGTTCGGACTGATGCTCGTGCTGCCGATCCTCGGCGAGGCGCTTCCGTCGTCATGGCAGATGCACGTCAACAAGTACCTGCCGATGAACGCGGGCAGCTCGATCATGACCTCGACGCACCACCCCGATCTGCTCAGCCCGTGGGCCGGCATCGGCGTATTCGCCCTGTACGCCGTCGCGGCGTTGACCGTCGGGTTGGTCGTTCTCAGGCACCGTGACGCCTGATCCCCGCAGACTGTCTCCGTGACAACCGGACGCAGGCGGCTCATATCCGTGCGGGCCAAGACCGTGGTTGGGATGGGGTCAGCATGACAACGACGACGGCAACCCGCGCCCGGTCGCTCGCCGACCTGCGCGGGTTCCTGCCCGCACTGCCGACCTCGCGCGGGTCGTGGCGCCCGCGTCCGCTGGATGTCTTGATCGCGCTCGGGGTGTTGCTGACGGCCCTGCCGAAGCTCGCGCACGTCGGCGGGCCGCACCCGAACGAGCACGTGACGCTGCTGGTGTTCTCGCTCGCGCTCGCGGTACCGCTGCTGTGGCGCAGCCGGGCGCCGATGGCGACGTTCGTCGTCGTCAGCGCCGTCGCTCTGGCCCAGTGGCTCGTCACTGGCGCGGTGTTCGCCGACATCGCACTGCTGCTGGTGTTCTACAAAGTGGCCGCGACGAGTTCGCCGCGCCGTGTTGCGCTCGCCGCCGGAGTGCTCGAGCTGGGCGTGCTGCTCGCGGTGTTCCGATACGCGCCTGCGCACCGCGACTATCCGCTCGGCTTCGTATTCCTGTCCGGCTTGGTCACGGCGGCCGGCGTGCTCGGCGTCAACCAGCGCGTTCGTGCTGCCTACCTGGCCGAGGTCGAAGCGCGGGCAGCGCGGCTCGAGTTCGAACGCGACCAGCACGGTCAACTCGCGGTCGCCGCGGAACGCAGCCGCATCGCGCGCGAGTTGCACGACATCATCGCGCACAGTATCTCGGTCATGACCGCGCTCGCCGACGGTGCGCGCCTCACCGTCGACACCGACCGCGCTCGTGCATCCGCGGCCATGGCCGATGTTTCCGCCGCGGGACGCGCCGCGATGAGTGACATGCGCCGGGTGCTCGACGCGCTGCGCGACCCCAGCGACCCGGCGGACCTGACGCCCGCGCCACGTGTCGCCGACCTGGACACGTTGGTCAGCAGCGTGCGCGCAACCGGCCTGAACGTCTCCTACACCCGCGTCGGTGCGACGGCGAACCTGCCGCCGGCGATGCAGGTAACCGTGTACCGCCTGGTGCAGGAATCCCTTACGAACACGGTGAAACACGCCGATCGAGCCACTATGGTCGACGTCTCGATCCGCACGGCGGGCGACTGGGTCGACGTCGTCGTCCGCGACGACGGTGCGCCGCGAACTCCGACGCCCGACAGCGCGGGACACGGGCTGATCGGCATGCGTGAGCGGGTCGCCGTGCATGCCGGGCAGGTGCGCGTCGGCCCGAGCGACGACGGCTGGACGATGCACGCACGGCTGCCGATGTCTGCGTCGTGATCCGCGTCCTGCTGGCCGACGACCAGCCGTTGCTGCGCGTCGGGTTCCGCATGGTGCTCGAGGCGCACGACGGACTCACCGTCGTCGGCGAAGCGGAGGACGGCGCGGCGGCGGTCGTCGCCGCGCGCGAACTGCATCCTGACGTCGTCGTGATGGACGTGCGCATGCCGGGCATGGACGGCATCGAGGCGACGCGACACATCACCGCCGAGCGTCCGGACGTGCGCGTGCTCATCTTGACCACGTTCGACTTGGACGAGTACGCGTTCGCCGGGCTGCGCGCCGGCGCGAGCGGCTTCCTGCTCAAGGACGTACCGCCACCCGAACTCGTTGCCGCAATCCGCACCGTCGCAAGCGGTGACGCGGTCGTCGCACCGCGCGTCACGCGACGGCTGCTCGACACGTTCGCGGCCGCGTTGCCGGACCCGACCGAGCCGGCCGCGCACGCGACGCACGAACGGCTCGACGCGCTCACCGAACGCGAGCGTGAGGTGTTGAGCTTGATCGCGCAGGGGCGCAGCAACCAGGAGATCGCGAACGACCTGTACCTGTCCGAGGCGACGGTCAAGACGCACGTGAGCCGGCTGCTGTCGAAGCTCGGTCTGCGCGATCGCGTGCAGGCGGTGATCTTCGCCTACGAGACGCGACTGGTCCGCCCCGAATAGGGGCCAAGTCGTGAAATAGGCGTCAGATGAATGTGAGTTGCATGTGAGATGAGATGAACAATCTCATCCTGATACGTCCGGATTATGCCGGTTAGAAGTGCGCGCAATCGACAATTCATCCCAAGACTGCTTGTCAAAAAGACCTGAATACCCAATATTGGCCGTCGTCAAGCGGGGTCCGTTGCAGGTCGACGGGTGGGGGGAACCATGCGGCATCGAGGTCTTGTTGCGTTCGTGCTGTCAGCCACGATGACCTTCACGGGATTCGTCGCGATACACACCTCGGCGTTCGCCGATACTCCGCCGCCCCAGACGTCGAGCCTCGGCTCGGCGCCGTCGAGTTGCGCCACTCCGCCGAGCAGTCCCGACGCGACGTCGGCCAACCGCGATTCGTTCATCGCGACCTGGGGCCCGCGCGTCGCGAACAAGACGTGGTTCAACACCTTCGCCAACGCATCGACGCTGCCGCCGGACGTCGCGTCCGATCCGTACTACGCGATGGACCAGCAGACGCAGGCATGGTTGGTCGCCTGCCTCGTCGACAACCTCGTCGCCGCAAGTGGGCAGACCGCGACCGCAGCCGATCTCGCCAAGTATCAAGTGGGCCTCGACCTCGTGATCTTCGGCAAGCAGCAACTGCAGGCGCTCAAGTCGCAGGTCAACGCGCAGACTCCGCCCGCGCAGCAGCAAGGCCCCGCGGTAAATCCGGATCTGACCGCGACGAAGCTGAACAGCACGTCGCAGGCGCTCGCGAATCAGCCCACCGTGACGTCCGCGTCGCTGCCGAAGGCCAGCCCGCCTGCGATCACCACGTCGTCCAGCGGTGACTTCACCGCTCCGCTGTCGCCGCGACTGCAGCAGCTCAACGCGCTTCCCACGCTGCCGACGAACTCGAACGCCGGCCGAGGAGTGACGCCGCAGAAGACCACGCCGACGACGCTCGACCCGAACGTGCTGGTCAACAAACTCGGCATCTTCAACCAGCCGCTGATCGCACTACTCCTGCAGGCGCTGCAGGACCTGCTGCAGCTGATCGCGAACATCCAGGCCATCCTGTTCACGCTGCCGGTCGTGAACATCCTGGCCACGTTGTTCTACCGCGTCTGCGCGGAGTCGGCGACGCAGCCGCTCGCGTGCAGCATCTACGTGCCCGTCGGCGTGCCGGTGCCGACGGATGTCACCGGCGACAACGTCCCCGACGTGCTCGCCGAGCTGTTGCCGATCGTCAACGCCACGACCGGCCTCGACGTCAGCGTGCAGTTCAGCTACTCGAAGATCATCACCAACTCGACGCCGCTCCCGGCGCACATCTTCGTCGTCTACGACCCGCCGATCGTGAACAAGCGCATCGAGTTCGGCTACGACGGTCGCGCGTCGACGCTCGCGAACAGCGCGCAGACGACGTTCACCCTGCACAACGCGTACGCGGCGCTTACCGGCGACATCAGCGTCAGCATGCAGGTGAACAGCAACAAGCCCGGGTCGACCGAGGCGCTCACGTTCGCCATCAAGGACCTCGTCGGCGGCTCGGCAGGACACCCGCCTGCGGAGGCGAATCCGCTCGTCGGTGCGGTGCAGTTCTCGCCGTTCCCGACGCAGCTCACCGCGAACGCCCATCTGACCCACAGCGGCAGCCAGGACGAGGACATCTTCAGCATCCAGTCGTCGACGCCGTCGACGGTCAATGCGCTCGTCGACCAGGACACCACCACGACGACGCCACAGAGCCACCGCGAGTTCACGGCGCTGATCGACCAGCTGCCCACGTCGGTCCAGGTCGACCTCGTGCACCAGGGTCAGAAGCAGGTCATCACGTACACGGCAAGCGCGGCGATCAACCACGTCAACGCGACCGACACCGCGTTCGGCGACATCACTAACCATCCCGCGTCGTTCACCAAGAGCGTCTACGACATCCTCGGCGTGCCCGCGAGCGTCAAGGTGACCTTGACCGGAGCGCAGGACATCCTCTACCAGGCGTCCTCGAAGATTCCGCAGGTCACGTTCTCGACCGAGACGGTCGGCGACGGCACGCTGCTGCAGCAGATCGCCGCGCAGGCGCACCAGGTGCCGCAGAACATCCACGTCACCGACGTCACCGGATCGGACACGACCGCCGTCACCTACGACGCGGACTCGGTGCTGCAGGACGTGCAGCTGTCGATGTACGACCGGTCGCAGGACCAGTCGAACCTCGTCGCGTCGGCGCAGAGCATCCCGACGCACATCCAGTTCAGCAT
>DATGFB010000392.1:0-3958 GCA_035309605.1 Jatrophihabitantaceae bacterium | reverse complement strand
GTCGGTGTCGACGCGGTGCGCGCCGCTCGTCATGACGAGCAGTGGCGTGCCCTCGGCGGTCTCGAAGACGAGCGAGTTGGCAATCGCGCCCACCGGTACGCCCAACTGCCCGGCCGCTGTCGCCGCCGTCGGGGCTGGTTCAGCCAGCAGGAGGACGCGGCCGGCGACACCGGCCGATGTCAACGCCGCGTCGACCGCGATGCAGTTCGGATGCACACGGCGAACGCTATCGAGCTAGTGCAATCCGCATTCGGTCTTGGTCAGGCCGGCCCAGCGCCCGGAGCGCGGGTCGTCACCGGCCGCGACGCGACGCGTGCACGGCGCGCACCCGACCGACGGATACCCGTCGAACAGGAGCGGGTTGACCAGGATCTGGTTCTGCTCGATGTAGTTGTCGACCTCGTCCTGCGTCCACGCCGCGATCGGGTTCAGCTTGATCATGTTGCGCTTGGCGTCCCACTCGACGACCTTTGCACTCGCGCGGGTGGCCGCCTCGTCGCGGCGCAGCCCGGACGCCCACGCGACGTAGTTCGCGAGTCCGTCCCGCAGTGGCAGCACCTTGCGCAAGGCGCAGCACTGATCGGGGTTGCGCTCGTACAGGCGGGCGCCGAAGCTGGCGTCCTGCTCGGCGACCGTGCGCTTCGCGGTCAGCGTGATCACGTTCACCGGCATGGTCGCGGCGACCGCGTCGCGGGTGCCGATCGTCTCGGCGAAGTGGTAGCCGGTGTCGAGGAACAAGACGTCCACGCCGGCGCGCACCTGCGCGGCGAGATGCGGCAGCACGGCGTCACCCATGGAGGACGCGATGCACCACTTGGTGCCGAACTGCTGCTCGGCCCAGCCCAGGATCTCGAGCGCCGAGGCGCCTTCGAGCTCCTCGCCGCCCTGGACGGCGAGGGCACGCAACTCTTCCCGTGCCGCTACAGCAACCATTCTTCCTCCGCTCGGCTTACATAAGCCGCGAAGGCCTCGCCTTCTTCCCGTCGCGCGAGATATCCGCGCAACACCCTCTCGACGTAGTCCGGCGCCTCGTCCGCTGTGACCTTCAGGCCCCGGAACTTGCGGCCGAACGCCGCGTCCGTGCCCATCTGCCCGCCGAGGTGCACCTGGAACGCCTCGACGTCGCCGTCGACACCCTTCTGCACCATGCCCTTGAAGCCGATGTCGGCGACCTGGAACCGCGCGCACGAGTTGGGGCAGCCGTTCACGTTGATCGTGATGGGCGTGTCGAAGTCCGGCAGCCGCTTCTCGAGTTCGGTGCGGATCACCTCCGCGCGCGCCTTCGTCTCGACGAGCGCGAGCTTGCAGAACTCGATGCCGGTGCAGGCGATCGTGCCGCGCTGGAACGCCGACGGATGCACGGCGTAGCCGAGCGTGTCGAGCTCGGTCGCGAGGGCGCCGGTCTGCTCGGCCGGCACGTCGAGGACGACGAGTCCCTGCTGCGCGGTCAGCCGTACACGTCCGGCGCCGAAGCGGTCGGCCAGCTCGGCGACGGCGTGCAGCGCGCGTCCCGAGGTGCGGCCGGACTTCGTCGTGGCGCCGACGGCGAAGCGGCCGTCCTGCTGCTCGGAGATCCCGGTGTGGTCGCGGTGCGCTGGGGACGGCGCGGGCGGTGGCCCGTCCGGCAGTGCGCGGTGCAGGTACTCCTTCTCGAGCACCTCGCGGAACTTCTCGACGCCCCAGTCCGCGACGAGGAACTTCAGCCGCGCGTGGTTGCGCTGCCTGCGGTAGCCGTAGTCGCGGAAGACCGAGGTGATCGCCGCCCAGACGTCGCTGACCTCGTCCGGCTGCACGAACACCCCGAGCCGGCCGGCGAAGTGCGGGTTGGTCGACAGGCCGCCGCCGACCCACACGTCGAAGCCGGGCTCGTCGCCGGGCCCGATCACGCCCATGAACGACACGTCGTTGATCTCGTGGTTGGTGCAGTGCCGCGAGCAACCGGTGATGGACGTCTTGTACTTGCGCGGCAGGTTCGAGAACGCGGGATCGCCGATGTACTTCGCCGCGGTCTCTCGCAGCGCCGGCCCGGCGTCGAGCACGGAGTCGAGCGCGACGCCCTCGAGCGGGCAGCCCAGCATGACGCGGGGAGTATCGCCGCACGCTTCGGTCGTCGAGAGGCCGACCGCCTCGAGCCGCTCCCAGATGGTCGGGACGTCCTCGATGCGGATCCAGTGCAGTTGCACGTTCTGGCGGTCGGTGATGTCGGCGAGGTCGCGACCGTACGTGGTCGAGATGTCCGCGACGACGCGCAGCTGCTCGGACGTCAGCGCGCCGCCGTCGATGCGGATGCGCAGCATGAAGACGTCCGCGTCGAGCTCTTCGGGTTCGAGCGTCGCGGTCTGCCCGCCGGGGATCCCTTCGCGGCGCTGCGTGTAGAGGCCGTACCAGCGGAACCGTCCGCGCAGGTCACTCGGATCGATGCCCGCGAAGCCGGTGTGCTGGTAGATGTCGACGATCCGCTGCCGGACCTTCAGCCCGTCGTTGTCGCGCTTGGAGCGCTCGTTCGGGTTCAGCGGCTCGCGGTACCCGAGGGCCCACTGGCCTTGTCCCTTACGCGCTGGCATGCGCCATCCCTCTCGGAGTCGAATGATGCTGTCGGAACCACCTGGTTGCGGCCGCCGCCAAAGCGGCGGGGCGGGGTGCCGACTACCGACACGCGGCGGCGATGACGCGCAGCAGATCGACGTGCCTGCGCGCGGTGAGCGCGAAGCCGGGACGCTGCATGCGTCCAGGGTCCCACAGGGAGGCAACCTGGGCGAAATGACCGGTGGCACATCACATCCGCGGCACGGGACGCGCCGAGCGGCGAGAATGGTGCGATGACCGGCTTCCCGATGCTGCTGGACCTGACCGGCCGGCGCGTCGTGGTGGTGGGCGGCGGACGCGTGGCGACCCGCCGCGTGCGCGCCCTGCTGGACGCCGGGGCGGACCTGCTCGTCGTCGCGCCTGACATCTCGCCCGAGCTCGCCCAGCTCGGGGTGGCCGCGGTGCAGCGCGGCTTCGAGCCCGCGGACCTGGACGGGGCGTGGCTGGCGTTTGCCTGCACCGACTCGGCAGAGGTGAACGCGGCTGTCGCTGAGGCTGCTGCCCTACGACACGTGTTCTGCGTCCGCGCGGACCGCGCCGGAGACGGCACTGCGCGAACACCTGCCGTGCTGCGCCGTGACGGACTGACGGTCGCCGTCACGGGCGGCGACGATCCGTTGCGTGCCGTGGCACTGCGCGACGCCATCTCCGTCGCGCTCGACGTCGGCGAACTGCCGGCCCGGCCCGCGCGTGCCGCGGTGGCGGGCGGCAGCGTCGCATTGGTCGGCGGCGGGCCGGGCGATCCGGAACTCATCACGGTGCGCGGCCGGCGCCTGGTCGCGTCCGCCGATGTCGTGGTCGTCGACCGGCTCGCACCGCGTGCGCTGCTCGACGACCTGCCGGACTCGGTCGAGGTCATCGACTGCGGCAAGGCCGCACACCGGCACAACATGACGCAGGACGAGATCAACGACGTGCTCGTCGAGCGAGCACTCGACGGCAAGCGCGTGGTGCGGCTCAAGGGCGGCGATCCGTTCGTGTTCGGGCGCGGCGGCGAAGAGGCCGAAGCGTGCCGGGCTGCCGGGATTCCGTTCGTGGTCGTGCCGGGCGTTACGAGCGCGATTGCCGTCCCGGCTTACGCGGGCATCCCGGTCACGCACCGCGACCTGACGAGTGCCTTCGCCGTGATCACAGGGCACGCCGACCCGGACGAGTCGGAAAATCCAGGCAGCGGCCAAACTTCGTTAGATTATTCAGCGCTGGCGCGCATCGGGACGCTGGTCATCTTGATGGGCGTAGCGCACCTGGGCAATATCGCGGCGGCGCTGATTGCCGCAGGCCGTGACCCATCGACGCCAGCAGCGTGCATCGAACGCGGTACGACGACTCGCCAGCGAACCATTCGCGGCACGCTGGCAACCATCGCTGATCA
>DATGFB010000391.1:0-2269 GCA_035309605.1 Jatrophihabitantaceae bacterium | reverse complement strand
TGGACTACCTGCGCGCAGTGATCGTCGACGACTCGCTCGGTATCTGCGCGGACCTCGACGACGCGATGCGCCAGCACGTTACGAACTACCGCGACGAATGGGCCGACGTGCTCGCCGACCCGGCCCGGCTCAGCCGCTTCGTCACGTTCGTCAACGCTCCCGGCGTCCCCGATCCGGCCGTGCAGTTCGAGACCGAGCGGGGTCAGCCACGACCGTTGCAGATCGCCGCGCGTCCGCTCGCGAGCGTGTCGACATGACCGCGACGCGCGCGACCAGCACGGTGTGGCTGTCCGTCTGCCCCCTCGATCGACTGCCGCGGGAGCGCGGTGTCGCCGCACTGCTCGGCGACCGGCAGATCGCGATCTTCCGCACGTTCGACGACGAGATCTTTGCGATCGGCAACGAGGACCCGTTCACCGGTGCGTGCGTTCTCGCGCGCGGCATCGTCGGAACTCGCGGGGACGTGCCGACGGTCGCGTCCCCGCTGCACAAGCAGGTGTTCGACCTGCGCACGGGCGCCTGCCTCGATGCGGAGGGCGTGTTCGTGCCGACGTATCACGTGCGCGTGCGCGACGGGTTCGTCGAGATCGACCAGGACGCGCCATGACCGACGCCGGCGTACCCGAACCGTCCGATCAGCTCGCGGGCTACACGATCGGCGTCACCGCCGCGCGACGGCGCGAGGAGCTCGGTACCGCGCTGGAGCGCCGCGGCGCGCGCGTGCTGTACGGGCCGGCCATCCGGATCATGCCGCTCGAGGACGACGCCGAACTGCTCGCTGCCACGCAACGCTGCCTGGCCGAACCCGTCGACATCGTCGTCGCGACCACGGGCATCGGCTTCCGGGGTTGGCTCGACGCCGCCGAGACGTGGGACCTGGCCGACCCGCTCATCAGCGCTCTCGCCGGCGCGACGATCCTCGCGCGCGGACCGAAGGCGCGCGGCGCCGTCCGCGCCGGCGGGCTGCGCGAATCGTGGTCACCGGACTCGGAGTCGTCGGCCGAAGTGCTCGACTACGTGCTCGGCCATCACGACGTGACGGGTGCGCGCGTGGTGGTCCAGCTGCACGGCGAACCGCTGCCCGATCTCGTCGACGGGTTGCGCCGTGCCGGTGCCGACGTTATCCAGATACCGGTCTACCGCTGGGTGCCACCCGACGACGAGCAACCGCTGCGCCGCCTGATCGACGCGGTGGCCGCGGGCGGTGTCGACGCGCTGACGTTCACCAGCGCGCCGGCCGCGACGAACTTCCTGCGGACCGCGATGCAACTCGGCCGCCTCGACGCACTTGCCGAGATGCGCGAGCGGATGCTGGTCGTCGCGGTCGGCCCTGTTACCGCCGCGCCGCTCGAGCACGCGGCGATCCCGGCGGTGCTGCCGTCGCGTGCCCGGCTCGGCGCGCTCGTGCGCGAGGTCGTCGAGCAGCTGCCCGGCCGCAGGTCGAGCATCGTGCGAGTGGGTGACCGCACGCTCGAGGTACGCGGGCACGGGGTGCTCGTCGACGGCTCGTTCGTCCCGCTGACCGCGGCGGGCATGGCGCTCATGCGCGAGCTGTCGAGCCGTCCCGGACACGTCTTCTCCCGCGAGGCGCTGCTCAAGGCGCTGCCGAGCGACGGCGCGGACGGGCATGCCCTCGACACCGCGATCGGACGGCTGCGCTCGTCGCTCGGCGATCCGGACCTGATCGCCACCGTGGTCAAGCGTGGCTACCGGCTGGCGCTCGATCCGGTCTGATCCCGCCGCGCTCACACGCCCGCCAGCCGCTTGGGCGAACGACGCAGGTACACGACCCAGGTGAGCGCGGCGCACGCGACGTAGAACCCGATGAAGGCTGCGTACGCGGCGTTGCCGTTGCCCGAGCTGAGGAACGACTGCCGGAACGCGACGTTGACGAGCACTCCGCCGAACGCACCGATCGCGCCGGCGATACCGATCAACGCCCCGGACAGCCGCCGTGCGTTGACGTCCTCGACTGCATGGTCGGCACCGTCGGCCACGGCGGACTGCGCCTTGCTGCGGAAGATCGTCGGAATCATCTTGTACGTCGACCCGTTGCCGATGCCCGAGAACACGAACAGTGCGATGAAGGCGACCATGAACAGCGGCAACGACTTCTGCACCGACGCGATCAGCACGATGACACCGAACACGGTCATCGCGACGAAGTTGACGAACGTCGTCCGCGCGCCGCCGAACCGGTCCGCGAGCCAGCCACCGATCGGCCGCACGAGCGAGCCGATGAGCGGGCCGAGGAACGTCAGGTACGCGA
>DATGFB010000390.1:0-5356 GCA_035309605.1 Jatrophihabitantaceae bacterium | reverse complement strand
GGCGTCGAGTCGATGAGCCGCGCGCCGATGTTCTCGAACACGCAGGGCAAGGACGCATACGGGGAGCGGATCGAGCAGCGCTACCCGGGCGGCCTGATCCCGCAGGGCATCTCGGCGGAGATCATCGCGGCGCGGTGGAAGTTCGACCGCACGGCACTGGACGAGTTCGCCGCCCTGTCGCACCAGCGCGCAGCAGCGGCCGCGGCCGACGGGGCGTTCGCACGCGAGATCGTGCCGGTCGCACTGCCGGACGGCGGCGTCTTCGCGACCGACGAAACGGTGCGCGCGAGTACCACGGTCGAGGGCCTGAGCGGTCTGTCGCCGGCGTTCTCGGGACACCCGGCGGGGGCGCGGTTCAGCGAGATCGAGTGGTCGATCACGGCCGGCAACTCGTCGCCGCTGACCGACGGTGCGTCGGCGACGCTCATCATGAGCGAGGCGGCCGCAAACCGGCTCGGCCTGCGGCCGCGCGCCCGGCGCGAAGGCCTCGTTGACCTCGTAGGCGTCGATGTCGTCGATCGACAGGCCACTGCGTTCGAGCACCCGGCGAGTGGCCGGGACGACGCCCACGAGGTCAACGAGGCCTTCGCGCCGGTGCCGCTGGCCTGGGCCCATGACCTCGCCGCCGACCCGGAGCGGCTCAACCCGCGCGGCGGCGCGATCGCGCTCGGCCACCCGCTCGGGGCGTCCGGGGGACGGCTGCTGGCCACGATGCTGAACTACCTCGAGGACACCGGCGGGCGCTACGGGCTGCAGACGATGTGCGAGGGCGGCGGCATGGCGAACGCGACCGTCATCGAGCGTCTCTGACCGTCGCGTCCGGGACTCACCAGCGTGGCAGCTCGATCTCGATCTCCTCGGCGATCCAAATGGGCGACTCGGCGTGGTCGATGAAGCGGCGCTCGTCCTCGATGAGGGCGTCGGCCGCGGCGCGTCCCGCCTCGCTCGTCAGCGCTGCCCGCAGCTCGTCGATGCTGTCGAACCACACCTCTGCCACGCCGTCGTAACCGTCCGGCGCGCCCCGATAGGTACGCAGCGCTTCGTTCAGCCGGCCGTCAAGCCGGTGACTCTGCGTGTAGCGCCGGACGGCGAGCGCCTCGGCGTACTGGCGGAACAAGGTCGCATGCTCCTCGCGCCAGTAGCGCGAGAACTCGTCGATGTCGACGGTCGGCAGCCGGCGCAGGCAGAACACCATCTTCCAGCTCATCGTCGTGTCACACTCATCGAACCGCCTTTCCGCGGGGCCGAGCAGCAATATACAGCGACGTTTGATTTAGGATGTCGGACATGACGATCCACCAGCGGCTGGCCGACAGCGGCGTCCTCGAGATCGTGCTCGACATCCCACCGGTGAACGCGGTCGACATCGCATCGCTCGGCGAGCTGATACAGATCCTGGACGGTATCGAGGAACGCGACGAGGTGCGGGCCGTCGTGCTCCGTTCCGAGGGCCGCGGCTTCGTCGGGGGAGGCGACGTCAAGGAAGTGCAGCAGCTGCCCGGCCATGAGGGAATCCTCGGTCAGGCCAGGGGTTCGTGCGCTGCGTCCGTTGCACTCCACGAGTGCGCGGTACCCGTCATCGCGGCGGTGCACAACTACTGCATCGGGCTCGGGGTCCTGCTGGCCGGCTCGTGCGACGTCGTGCTCGCGAGTGAGGGGACCGTGTTCGTCCTGTCCGAGGTGGACAACGGCGCGACCGGTGGCGCCATCCAGGCGATCGGCCTGATGCCCGACAAGCGGTTGCGCACGGCGATGTTCACCTGCGAGCCGGTGCCGGCCGAGGAGCTGCACGGCTACGGGTCGATCCTTCGAATCGTGCCGGAGGACGAGCTCGCGGCCGCGGCTCGCACCGTGGCGGAGAAGATCGCGAGCAAGCCGCCGCGCGTGGTCCGGGCGGCCAAGAAGGCGATCAACGGCAGCGTCGGCCGGCGCATCTACGAGCTCTACCGGCAGGAGCTCAGCTACACCTACGAACTCAACCTGACAAGTGACGCGCACGACGCCCGCGAGACGTTCGTCAGCGGCGAGCGAAAGGGCTATCTCGCGGCCACCGATGTGGACGGGCGTTGACCCAACGCTGTAAGGTTTAGGCCATGTCGACGGTGGCTCCCACGAAGTACAGCCGCACGCCGTACCTGGTGGTCCAGCGGGACCCTGCCAAGCGAAAAGACGTCTACGGCTCGATCGGCGACGACGTCGTGCTGCATGCCCAGCTCCTGCGCGGGGCCGAGGACTCCGATACGGCCATCGTGGCCATGCACCCGATCGGCTCGCCCGGCTACCTTCCGATGTTCTCCGGACTGGCCAGGGCCGGCTTTCATGTCATCGCGTCCGACACTCGTTACTCGAACGGCGACGCTGCGCTGCTGATGGAGAACGTCCTGCTCGACCTCGGGGCCGTGGTCCGCGACGCCAGGGAACGCCTCGGCTACAAGAACGTGCTGCTCGCCGGATGGAGCGGCGGTGGCTCTCTCATGATGGGCTTCCAGGGCGAGGCGGAGCAGCCGGTCATCAAGCAGACTGCAGCCGGGGACTACACGCAGCTGGCCGAGACGGACTTGATGCCCGCGGACGCCGTGATGATCCTGGCCGCGCACCGCAGCCGCCACTACCTGCTGACCGAGTTCCTCGACCCGTCCATCGCCGACGAGTCGAGGCCGTTCGATCGCGACCCGGCGCTCAACATCTACGACGCCGCCAACGCGGACCAGCCGCCGTACTCGCCGCAGTTCCTGGCTACGTACCGCGCGGCCCAGGTCGAGCGCAACCGGCGCATCAGCGCGTACGCGAAGGACAAGCTGGCCGAACTACGCAGTGCAGGGCGCGAGGACGAGGAGCACTGCTTCGTCGTCTACGGCACGATGGCCGACCCGCGCTGGGTCGACCCGACCGTCGACCCCAACGACCGCGGACCCGGCTCGTACCTCGGCGACCCGCGCCTGGTCAACGACGGCCCGTCCGCCCTCGGTCGCTTCACGACAACGCGCAGCTGGCTGTCGCAGTGGAGTCTCGACGATGCCCAGGTCGACGGGGTCGAGGCTGCCAAGCGCATCAGTGTGCCGGTGCTCATCCTCGAGAACTCGGCCGACGACGCCTGCCCGCCCGAACACCCGCGGGCGATGTTCGCCGCGATCCCGCACGACGACAAGGAGTTCACCGTCGTCGAGGGCGCGAATCACTACTACAGCGGCCAGCGCGAGCATCTCGAGACGGCGCTGGATCACGTGGCCCGCTGGGTCCGCGAGCACGACTTCGCGAAGTAGCCGTTCCCCGCTCGTCGGCGGAGATGCGTGACGGATTCACGCCTCATCAGGGAGGTGGAGCGCGCCCGACTCCCGATAGCGCTCGACGTCGTCCGTCGTGATGCCGCGCGCGGCGAGGACGGCCAGCTGCGCGGCGCGGGTGAGCTGTGGCGGCGCACCTATCGAACCGGGCGTCTCGCTCAGTTTGGGCGCCGGGCTGACGAGCGGCAGACCCGCGGCGTCCAGCACGACCGAACCGCGCGCGGTGACGTGCTGGTCGCGCGCGACGTCGGCCAGTTCGAGGACCGGATACGCGCACGCGTCGCTGCCTGCGAACAGCGCCGTCCAGTGATCGCGCGGCTGCGTGGCGAAGACAGCCGCGATGGCGGACCGGTCCTCGGCCCAGCGTTCGCGGTCGTGTTGCCGCTGCACGAAGCCCTCGTCGAGGTCGAGGCCCTTGATCAGCTGTGCGTAGAACTTCGACTCGATCGAGCCGACGGACATCCAAGCGCCGTCTGCGCATCGGTAGACCGTGTAGAACGGCGCGACGCCCGACAGCACGCTGGTGCCTCGACCGTGCCATCTGCCCAGTGCCATCTCGGCGAACTGCGCGAACATCAGGTACGCGGCACCGTCGACCATTCCCGCGTCGACGATCTGGCCGCGGCCCGTGCGCTCGCGCGTCAGCAGCGCCATCACAGTGCCGAGCACGGCGGGCAGCGACCCGCCGGCGAAGTCGCCCATCAGGTTGAGCGCCGGAACGGGCGCGTCCGTGCCGACGGCACCGAGCGGCCCTCCGATCGCGACGTAGTTGATGTCGTGCCCCGCGGTCGGCGCGTACGGCCCGGCCTGCCCCCACCCGGTCAAGCGGGTGTAGACGAGTCGCGGGTTGCGCGCGAGCAGCACGTCGGGCCCGAGACCGCGGCGCTCCATCGTGCCCGGCCGGTAGCTCTCGAGGAACACGTCCGCGGTGTCGCTGAGGCGGGCGATCAGCTCGGCGCCACCTTCGGCGCGCAGGTCGATCGTCAACTGCTTCTTGCCGCGGACGAACTGGTCCGCGGCGTCCACCTCGACCGGACCAGGTCGGCGGATCTCGATGACCTCTGCGCCGAAGTCGGCTAGCACCATCGACGCGAACGGCCCTGGGCCGAGCGTGCTGACGTCGATGACCGTTACTCCATCGAGCGGGCCACCGCCCATCGTCCACCGTCCTCTCGTCGACCGCGTAACCTGCGCCACTGACAATCTAACAATGATTGATACACTCTGGGCGGGCAGCCGGTCCACTGCGACCTAGCGAAGGAGAGCCGTGCGCATCAGCATGCTCGCACCGTTCGACCCGACGGGTCTGCGCGACACCGTGGCCCGGATCGGCGAACTCGAACAAGCCGGCCTCGACATCATCTGGGTCGGCGAACCGTACGGCTTCGACGCGCCCACGACGCTTGCGTTCCTCGCGGCGCGCACCGAACGGATGCAGCTGGGCGCCGGCATCCTGCCGATCTACTCGCGCACGCCGACACTGACCGCCATGACGGCGGCCGGGCTCGACTTCCTGTCCGGCGGACGTGCGATCCTGGGGCTCGGCGCCTCCGGGCCGCAGGTCGTCGAAGGCTGGCACGGCGTGCCCTACGACCGTCCTCTGCAACGCACCCGCGAGATCGTCGACATCGCGCGTCAGGTCTGGCGCCGCGACGTCGTCACACACGACGGGCCGGTCTACCAACTGCCGCTGCCGAAGGGTCAGGGAATGGGCCTCGGCAAGCCGCTGAAGATGATCGTGCCGCCGCTGCGTCCGGACATCCCGATCTACATCGCCGCGCTCGGCGCGAAGACCGTCGAGTACACGGCCGCGCAGGCCGAAGGCTGGCTGCCGCTGTTCTTCGTACCGGCCGCGGCGGACAAGATCTGGGGTGACGCGTTAGCAGCCGGCCGCGCCCGGCGCCCCGATTCGCTACCGCCGCTGGAGGTCTGCGCCGGAGGGATTGTCGCGATCGGTGAAGACGCTGCGGCCAAGCGCGACCTTGCGCGCCCGCACATCGCCCTCTACGTCGGTGGCATGGGCGCGCGCGGCAAGAATTTCTACAACGATCTGTTCGCGTCGTACGGGTACG
>DATGFB010000389.1:0-2588 GCA_035309605.1 Jatrophihabitantaceae bacterium | reverse complement strand
CGATCACGCCCGATCTGATCCCCGACGAAGCCGGCGCGTGGCTCGCGGCCGCCGACACGCACCACCTCGACCGGGTGTTCCTCGTCGCGCCGTCGTCCACCGACGCACGGATCACCGCGACCGCGCGAGCGTCGCGCGGCTTCGTCTACGCGGCGTCGACCATGGGCGTCACCGGCACGCGCGACTCGGTCAGCGGCGCGGCCGAGACGCTCGTCGCGCGGGTGCGGTCGCTCGCGCCGGACATAGCCGTGTGCGTCGGGCTGGGTGTGTCCAACGGCGATCAGGCCGCCGAGGTCGCCGCGTACGCGGACGGCGTGATCGTCGGCTCGGCCTTCGTGCGGCGCCTGCTCGACGCGCCGGACGCGGCCGGCGTCGCCGCGGTGCGCGAGCTCGCCGCCGATCTCGCAGCCGGCGTCCGCCGCCGCTAATCCCGTGAACGAGTCCCACGTTGACTGGTCACTTTCGCGCCGACTGGTCATCTATAAGTGACCAGTCGCGTTGCAAGTGACCAGTCAACGTTCGGAGCTGCTCAGGGGACGAGCAGGAGCTTGCCGGTGGTCTGCCGGCCTTCGAGCGCGCGGTAGGCGTCTGCGGCGCGGTCGAGCGCGTACCGTGCGCCGATCTCGACGTGCAACGTTCCTGACGCGATCGCGTCGAAGACAGCGCCGGCCCGCCAGGTCAACTCGTCGCGATCGCTGACGTAGTGCGCGAGCGTCGGCCGGGTCAGGTAGAGCGAGCCGCCGCGGTTGAGCAGTTGGGGATCGAACGGGGGCACCGGCCCGCTCGCCGCGCCGAACAGCACGAGCATGCCGCGCCGGCGAAGGGAAGCGAGCGACGCGTCGAACGTGGCTTTGCCCACGCCGTCGTAGACGACGTCGACGCCGGCGCCACCGTTCGCCGCCCGCACTGCCGCGGCCAGGTCGTCGGCCTCGTCATAGCGGATCACGTCGTCCGCGCCGAGGTCCGTGACGATGCGTGCTTTCTCCGCAGAGCCGACGGCGGCGATGACACGTGCGCCCTTCGCCTTCGCGAGTTGCACGAGCACCTGTCCCGTGCCGCCCGCTGCCGGTTGGATCAGCGCCGTCTCGTCCTTGCCGAGGGGATACGTCGAGTTCAGAAGGTAGTGCGCCGTCAGGCCCTGCAACATCACCGCCGCGGCGACCTCGAGCTCGACGCCGTCCGGCACGCGCACCGCCTTCGCTGCGTCGACGAGCGCTGCGGTCGCATGCGCACCGTCCGCTCCGGCGCTTGCGACGCGGTCGCCCACCGCGAACTCAGTAACGTCCGCGCCGACGCCGACGACCGTGCCGGCCAGCTCGTCACCGAGGACGAACGGTGTCGGCCGTGGGTACAGCCCTTCGCGCTCGTAGACGTCCTTGAAGTTCACGCCGGACGCGGCAACGTCGACGAGCAGTTGACCCGGACCGGGTTCGGGCGCCGGCAACTGCCGTACTTCGAGGACATCGGGTCCGCCGTTCGCGGACACGACCAGAGCACGGATCGTGGTAGTCACAGATCCGACGTTACCCAGCCGGTCGTTCGGGCCGTCCCGATACGGTAGCCCCGTGCTGCACCTAGCGTCGCTGCCGAGCCCGACGCGCAGTGCGTGGTTCCTCGGGGCGCTGCCGATCCGGGCCTATGCGCTGTGCATCGTCGCAGGCATCTTCGTCGCGATCGCCGTCACCGCGCGGCGCTGGCGCGAACGCGGCGGCACCGACGACCAGCTCTGGGACATCGCCGGCTGGGCGATCGTGCTCGGCATCGTCGGCGGGCGCGTCTACCACGTAGCCACCGACCCCGAGCTGTACTTCGACAAGGGCCGCCACCCGATCGACGCATTCAAGATCTGGGACGGCGGTCTCGGCATCTGGGGCGCCATCGCGCTCGGCGCGATCGGCGCGTGGATCGGCTGCCGGCGCAAGGGCGTGTCACTGCAGGTGTTCGGCGACGCCGCGGTGCCGGGCGTCGCGCTCGCTCAGGCGATCGGTCGCTGGGGGAACTGGTTCAACAACGAGCTCTACGGCGGGCGCACCAGCCTGCCGTGGGGTCTCAAGGTCCACTGCATGAACATCACGACCGGCCGCGTCGACCCGACCACGCTCGCCGACAACGGCAAGACCTGCCTGCCGAACGGAACGCTCCCCGGGCTGTACCAGCCGACGTTCCTCTACGAGTGCCTGTGGGACGTGGCACTCGCGCTCGCGCTCATCTACCTCGACCGGCGCTTCCGCATGGGCCGTGGCACCGTGTTCGCGCTCTACGCGATGGGCTACACCGCCGGGCGCGGCTGGATCGAGGCACTGCGCCACGACCACGCCAACCACTTCCTCGGCCTGCGGCTCAACGACTGGACGTCCGTGCTGGTCTTCCTGCTCGCACTCGCGTGGTTCCTGCGGCACGGGGGATTCGGCAGCGGCCGCGAGCCGCATCCGTATCGTCGAGGTCGAGAACCGGTCAACGCGCACGCGGCGCAACAGGCAGGCAGTGAGGAGGTCGAGGTCCATGGCGGATCCGACGACCGACCTTCCTGAGCTGTCCAGTCCCGAGATCCACCACGACCACCGCGACGTCGGCGGCGGCTGGTTGCG
>DATGFB010000388.1:0-2757 GCA_035309605.1 Jatrophihabitantaceae bacterium | reverse complement strand
AGTGCCGAGGTCCCATGCGTGCACGGCGGCGTCGAACATCATCTCGACGACGTATTGGTCGGCGGGTGTCGGGCCGCGCGACAACGACACGGTCCGCTCGAGCGCGCCCGGCTCGCCCATCGCTTGCAGCGACGCGATGCTGGCCGTCTGCCAGTCGGCCGCGTGGTCGCCGCTCGACGAGGCCTGCTGCGCCTCGACCATCTTCTGCGCGGTCTCGAGATCGTGGCCGCCTATCAGCGGCGGCATCCAGCGATGTTCGTCGACGAGGTGCTCGACGAGATCGGTCACCGTCCACTCCGTGTCGGGCGTCGGCTTGTCCCAGTCGTCGGCACCGATCGCAGCGACCTGCGTGCTGAACTGCTGCACGCTGCTGTCGAACAGGGCAAGAATGTTCGCGTCCATACGCACGTCCTACCGCAGTAAGGGCGTGCGGGAAACCCCTGGCCGGTACCGCGTCTCAGTACGACGGCAGGCTCGGGTCGATCTGGTTGACCCATGACGTCACGCCGCCCTGCACATGCACGGCGTCGGAGAAGCCGGCGCGCTTGACGGCGGCGAGGGTCTCGGCCGAACGCACGCCCGTCTTGCAGTACATGACGATCTGCTTGTCCTGCGGCAGCGCGGCGAGCGCATCACCGCGCAGGATCTCGTCCTTCGGGATGAGCACCGCGCCGGGGATCGAGACGATCTCGAACTCTGCCGGCTCGCGCACGTCGACGAGATAGATCGGTTTGTCCGAGTCGAGCAGGTCCTTGAGCTCCGCCGGCGTGATGGTCGAACCCATCGCGGCCTGCTGCGCCTCTTCCGACACAACTCCGCAGAACGCGTCGTAGTCGATCAGCTCGGTGATCTGCGGCGTGTTCGGGTCCTTGCGGATCTTCACCTCGCGATAGGTCATCTCGAGTGCGTCGTAGATCATCAAGCGCCCGACGAGCGGCTCACCGATACCGGTGATGAGCTTGACCGCCTCGGTCGCCATGATCGACCCGATCGACGCGCACAGCACACCGAGCACACCGCCTTCGGCGCACGAGGGCACCATGCCGGGCGGTGGCGGGTCCGGGTACAGGTCGCGGTAGTTCGGTCCGTACTTGTTCCAGAACACCGACGCCTGTCCGTCGAAGCGGTAGATCGATCCCCACACGTACGGCTTGTCGAGGATGACCGCGGCGTCGTTGACCATGTACCGCGTCGCGAAGTTGTCGGTGCCGTCGACGATCAGGTCGTACTGGGCGAAGATGTCGAGCACGTTGTCGTTGTCGAGCCGCACGTCGTGCAGGATCACGTGCACGTACGGATTGATCTCGCGGACCTTGTCGCGCGCCGACTCGGCCTTCGGCCGGCCGATGTCGCTCTGCCCGTGAATGATCTGGCGCTGCAGGTTCGACTCGTCCACCACGTCGAACTCGGCGATGCCCAGCGTGCCGACGCCTGCCGCGGCGAGATACATCAGCACCGGCGAGCCGAGGCCACCCGCGCCGACGCAGAGCACCTTGGCGTTCTTGAGGCGCTTCTGCCCGGCCATCGCGACGTCGGGGATGATCAAGTGCCGGCTGTAGCGGCGGACCTCGTCGATCGTCAGGGAGTCAGCGGGCTCGACCAGTGGGGGGAACGTCGACACAGCAATTACCTTCCGGGGGTTGTCACGACCAGCAGGAAGAACGGCATCAGGCTCCCCGCGATTCCCTACCAGTGTCCCCCGCGGTGCGACACGGCACACACGCCGGTCGGTCAGCCGTCGTTCTTGAGGTAGATCTCGCTGTTCTGCGGGGTGTCGGGGGCCTCGGCGCCGGGCGCGTCGCCGGCGCCGGCCGGGTACGGCCACGGGTTGGCGGCACACAGCTTGCCCGAGACCGAGGAGCGCAGGCCGATCGTCTGCTGCATCATCGTCGGCGCCAGCCCGTTCGCGAGGCAGTCGTGCGCATGTTGATGGCCGAGTGCGTGCCCGTCCTCGTGATTGATCATGTACTGGCGGTACGCCGTGAGGTCGCCGATGTAGTTCGCGTCGCCACGCACCCACCGCGCGACGTTCAGTACGACGCGATTGGCGGTCGCGCCCGTCGTGAAGTTCGTCGCGGCGTAGCACGAGGTTTCGATCGGCACGTCGTATCCACACAGTTGACGCTCGGTCATGACTGACGTGAGTGACACGTGGAAGTCGACGGGACCCGAGTCGACCCGCTGCACCGACACACCATGGCCGGACCAGCTGCGCGGGTCGGACAGCGTCGTCTGCACGAGGGATGCGAACTGTTTGAGGTCGACGCCGGTAATACCGTTCTCGACCTCGATCGAGTAGCGGTGCAACGGACCGCTGCCCACCACCTTGCTGGTGCCCTTGAGCATGGTGAACGCGCCAGTGCCCTGCAATGTGTACACACCGCCCGCCGGCAGGGCCGCCGACTTGAGCACCGTCTCGCTCGCGTTGGGCCCGGGCGTGTCCGACTTCAGCGAGATGCTCGAACTCGCGACGGGCGGCGCGACCGCAGTGGCGCCAGGGTGACGGCCGGACGCGGTGTTGACCTGCGCCGGCTTGCCGGTGCGCGCCGTCAGCAGCGCCGCGATCGTGAGTACGACGAGCACGGGCAGCGCATACGCACGCCAGCCGTACCGCCGCAGGAACGCGCGCAGGCTGTCGTCCCACGTCGGGTCGTCCGGACGTGGACCGAAGGACGCCGCGCGCCGTCGCGCGGTCGTCACATCGTCGCCTGCCTTGGTGTGTTCGCGGGCGAGATCGTCCTGCGTTACCACCACGCT
>DATGFB010000387.1:0-2022 GCA_035309605.1 Jatrophihabitantaceae bacterium | reverse complement strand
TCGGCGAGGCGCTGGACAGTCTGCCGGCGCATCTCGGCAAGCTCATGCGCAACGTCGCGGTGACCGTGGATCACGACGGCGGCCGGCCGGGCTTGCTCGGTCTCTACCAAGGCGTGCCGCTGACCGAGCGTACGAGTCACTACTCCGCCGTGCTCCCCGATCGCATCACCATCTACCGGCGCGCGATCTGCGCGATCTGCAACACCGAGGACGAGGTCGTCGACGAAGTTCGCCGCACCGTCGTGCACGAAGTCGGCCACCACTTCGGAATCGACGACGACCACCTCCACGAACTCGGCTGGTAGCCCGTCGAGGTGATCCCGTTATCCACAGCCGAGGCGGCTCAGGGACGCGGGCGTGGGCTGAGGTGGCATGTCTTACATCGTGTCGTACATTGGCAGCATGGCGTCGACGATCACGTTCCGGCCGGATGCGGACGCGCAGCGAGCCCTCGCGGTGCTCACCGCCGACGGCACTGCCGTTTCGTCCGCGGTGCGGGCCGCCCTGATCGACGCAGCACGCCGACGCCTGCTCGACGATGTGCGCGCTGAAGCCGAGGCGCTCGCCGCAGACCCCCGTGACCGCGAGGAGGCCGCCCAGGTACTGCGCGACATGGAGGCGCTCCGTGCGTGGTGACGTGCATCGGCTGGCGTCGCCACGTGGCACGCGCGGCAGCGAGCAGTCAGGCAGTCGATACGCCGTCGTCGTGCAGTCCGACGCGCTCCCGCTCTCGACACTGTTGGTCGCGCCCACGTCGCGCTCAGCGCGCGACGCGTCGTTCCGTCCGGAGGTACTCGTCCGCGGGCAAGTGACGCGCGTGCTTGCCGAACAAACAACAGCAGTGCATCCGTCGCGTCTCGGCCCGCGCGTCGGGCAGCTGACCTTTCCGGAACTGCGGAGGGTCGAGGCGGCCCTTCGGATCGTGCTTCAGCTCTAGTCGCGTGGAACGCCTGGTCGTGCCGGAGCAGTCCGGCCGGACGGGCGGCCACCGTTCCGAAGAGTGCCTGCCGGTCGACCGCTCGAAGGACATCACCGGCGACATCCGCCACCATCACTGAGACCCAGCAGACAGTCGGGCATGCTGCAGGCGGGCCGCTTTCCGGCCTGCGGCAAACTGGGACGTCGTCGGTAGCGGCTGCTCACGCGTACCCGACGGCTCTTCGCGGGAGCCAGGAGGGAGTACGTCACGTGACTGCAGTGGACGCCGAACTGGATCGGGCGGGGCTGACCAACGCGCCGGTCCGGGAGTACGTGCGGCACTGGGCAACGCACACCGGGGCCGACCGCATCGAGGTCGTCAGCGCGGCAGACGACGCGCGCCTGATCCAGGAAGCACTCGAGGCAGGCGAACTGCTGCCGGCCGGGCCGGGCCGGTACTACTCGCGCAGCTACGCGAAGGACACGGCCCGCTCCGAGGAGCGCACGGTTGTGGCGACGCACCGCGTCGAGGACGAAGGTGTCTACAACAATTGGCGCCCCGCAGAGGAGATGTGGCCGCTGCTCGAAGAGCGCATGCACGGCGCGTCGGCCGGCAAGACGATGTACGTGGTGCCCTACCTCATGGCTCCGCCCGGCTCGCCGCTCGAGCCGTATGCCGCGGGCGTCGAGCTCACCGACAGCCGCACCGTCGTGCTGCACATGATCCGCATGGCACGCGTCGACGTCGCCTACATCAACGACCTCGACGACCCGAACTCGTTCGTGCGCGCGGTGCACGTGACCGGCGATCTGGAGAACCTCGGCCAAGGAACGGCCGACGACCAGCGCTACTTCGTGACGTTCGCCGACGACCGCACGATCCTGCACTTCGGCTCGTCCTACGGCGGCAACGCCTTGCTGGGCAAGATCGCGCACGGCTTGCGGCAGGCCGCGTACGACGGATGGGTGTCCGGCGAGTTCCTCGCAGAGCAGTTCATGCTGCTCGGCATCTCGGATCTGCAGACCGGGCGGCGCTATCACATCTGCGGTGGCTTCCCGAGCGCGTCCGGTAAGACGAACCTCGCGATGATGCTCGCGCCCGAC
>DATGFB010000386.1:0-2545 GCA_035309605.1 Jatrophihabitantaceae bacterium | reverse complement strand
CTTGGGCGAACTGTGCTTCAGCCGTCGGCCACCCACGGCGCGCTGATCGTCATCGGGTAGTCACACGACTGTGGCCGGACGTGGACGCCGGGCGTCCGCTTCCCGCCACGATCGGTCAGTGCAGGTGCCGCTGCCAGTCCGCCGGTACGCGGCCGGCCGGACCGGGCACGTCCTGGTCGTCCGGGTGCGCCTGCGGATCGGCGAGCTCCGGGCCGTCGTAGTACTGCTCGGTCTCGAAGCTCCAGTACCACGTCTCGCCGGGCTCGAAGCTGCGCACGAGCGGATGGCCTGCCCCGGCCGCGTGTTGCCGCGCGTGCTGGGCGGGAGACGAGTCGCAGCAGCCGATGTGGCCGCAAGCTGCGCACCTGCGCAGATGGAACCACCAACCGCCGGCCGCGTCGCACTCCACACAGCCCGTCCCGCTCGGTGCGACCGTCGGGTCGATTTCCGCCGTCGTTGCCATGGTTGGTCCTTCCGATCGCGTCATCGTGCCCAGGTCAACGGCACCGCGAACCAGCTGAGGTCGGCCCTCGCGGCGATGCCTGCCTTGGCGATTGCGGTCCGCGCCGGTTCGACGAGACCTCCTTGCATTCTGCGCACTGCGTCGAGGTGATCGCCCGTCCATATAACTCGCACTGCGGTGGCGCTGGCCAGTCCGTCGTCGCACGTCAGATCGCTGCGCACGGCGGCGATCAACCGCGCGTCGGCGTCCTCGTCGTGATCGGTCGCCTCCGGTACGCGCGACCCGTTCGTGAGGCTGCCGCCGAAGTCGTCGAACCACGCGCGCAGCATCGCGGCCGCACTCAGCAGCTCGCGGCGCGCCGCCGATCTGTCGCCACGGTCGACCGCGTCGTCGCGTCGCCAGATGTCGACGACCGCGTCCGCGGCTTGGCGCAAGCTCGCGACGCCCGTGAGCAGGCCGGTGATCTCCGAGATCGGAACCGGTTTCGCGCCACGCTCGGCGAGGTAGTTGCGGAAGGTGTCGTCGAGGCGTCGTGCGGACGCTGCCGCTATGACGGCCTCGCCGTCGGGTGTCGGCCCGATGTGCTCACCGGAGCGGTCGCAGCGGCTGACGCCGTACTGAACGGCCGAGGCCAGGTACGCGGCCGAGTCGGCGTAGCCCTCCGCGAGTGCCACGCCGAGTGCAGCCGCTGCGCCGCGCGGCCAGAAGAGCAGACCGACGGCAAGGCTGACCGCGCTGCCGATCGCGATGTCCTCGATGCGGACGATGCCGACGCGCCACCCGGTCGGCACGATGATGTTGAACAGGATCAGCAGCGTCAGCGTGAACGCTGCCTGCCCGGCCGCGAACGAGATCGCAGCCGGAGCAACGCCGGCAACCAGTATTGCGAGCGGCAGCAAGAACCACAGCACGGTCGTGTCGGTGCCGATCGCCTGCAGAAGCAGCGCGCCGATGACGAACCCGGCAACCGTCCCGAGCAGGCCGCGCAGGATGTTCTGACCGGTGCTGAGCGCGTTGGAGCGCAGCACCGACAACGTGCCCAGCACTACCCAGAACGAGTGCTGCACACCCGTCTCGGTCGCGATGAAGATGGCGACGGCCAGGCCGATCGCGCCGCGCACGCTGTTGTGCAACCACACCGAATGCCGTTCGAAGTGAGCTGCCGCGCGCTCCTGCGCGGCCGACAACGTGCCGGCGATTCCTTCGGGTTGGCGGCCGAGTAGCCGATCGACGAGCCCGCGCCGTTCTGCTGCCGCGGTGCGCTCGACGTTCGCGGCGATCTGCTCGACGGCGAAGCTCAACTCCTGCGCGCGAAAGCTCGGGTCGAGCGATGTGACGATCTCGACGACCCGCGCTGCGTCACCGTTGCCGTTGCTACCCGACGTCACGCTGCGGACAGGTAGTTCGTGCGTCGCCTCGCGCTCCATAGCGGCCAGCGCGCCGCGCATGCGGTCGACGGCGTCATGCAGGCGTCCGTCGTCGCCCCTCGTGTCGGCGAGCACGCCGGCAGCGAGATCGAGGACCACAGCCGCGTCAGCCTTCACCTGCAGCGCGGCTTCACCGACGACGGCGTGCTTGTGCTTGGGCGACGACTTCACGACGGCCGTGTTGAGCCAGTTGATCTCGTCGATCAGCCGCACGATGGTGCGCGCGGGCGTGCTCAGCCCGGTCGGCCGGTACGGAGTCGCGAGGAACGCCTTGTGCAGCGCCGCAACCGAATCGTTGGCCGTGACAACGGCCTGCATATGGGCGTCGGCGCCCGCCGGGTCCATCCCGCCGCGGCGGTAGTCGATGTCCGCGCGCAGTCGGGCAGCGAGGGCGCGGCAGGCCGCCACCGCTTGCGCGCGGATCGGATCGTGCGCCGCGCTCGGCCACAACAGCGAGATCGCGAACATCGAGGCACCGAGGGCCATCCCCCAGCCGGCGAGGCGGTACTGAATATCGGACGCGGGCGCCTTCGTCGCGACCGGAAGGATGAACGCGAGCAGTAGCGACAACGACGCACTCGCGAGCACCGAACTGACCACGCCCGCGAAGAGGATCGCGAATCCGGCCACGCCCATGCCCACGGCCGCGAGCCAC
>DATGFB010000385.1:0-2490 GCA_035309605.1 Jatrophihabitantaceae bacterium | reverse complement strand
CCCGCGCGACCGGTAGATCAAGTTGTGCATCGGGCAGTTCATTGCCTTGAGGCGGTACTCGGAGTTCTCGAGTTCCATCGGCGGGAACATCGTATCGGCGTAATACGGCAAGTGCCCGGACGTGACGAACAGGCCGTCCTTGGTGATGTGCGGGGTGTTGACGAACTCGAAGCCCTCGTCGATGTGTCGCTGGCGGACGTAGTTCTCCAGCTCGCGGCGCAGGATGCCGCCCTTCGGGTGGAACACCGCGAGGCCCGAGCCGAGCTCGTCGGGGAAGCTGAAGAGGTCGAGCTCGATACCGAGCTTGCGGTGATCGCGCTTGGCCGCCTCGTCGAGGCGCGCGAGGTATGCCTTGAGGTCGTCGCGACTGGCCCATGCGGTTCCGTAGATGCGCTGCAACTGGTCGTTCTTCTCGCTGCCGCGCCAATACGCCGCTGCACTGCGCATGAGGGTGAACGCCGGGATGCGCCGCGTCGTCGGCAGGTGCGGCCCGCGGCACAAGTCTGTCCACACTCGCGTACCCGACTTCGCGTCGACGTTGTCGTACATCGTCAGACCGCCCGCACCGACCTCGGTCGCCTCTTCACCGGTAGCGGTCGACTTGAGACCGATCAGCTCCAGCTTGAACTTCTCGTGCGCGAGCTCGTGCCGTGCGTCGTCGTCGCTGATCGGCCGGCGTTCGAAGCGCTGCGCCGCCTTGACGATCTCGCCCATCTTCTTCTCGATGGCCTCGAGGTCATCGGGTGTGAACGGCCGCGACGGCAGGAAGTCGTAGTAGAAGCCGTCCTCGATCGGCGGGCCGATGCCGAGCAGCGTGCCGGGGAACAACTCCTGGACGGCCTGCGCGAGCACGTGCGCAGTGGAGTGGCGCAGCACGGCGAGGCCGTCAGGCGATTCCGCGGTCACGACCTCGACGTCGCTGTCCGCGTCCGGTGCCCACGACAGGTCGCGCAGCGCGCCGTCCGCGTCACGTACGACAACCGCTCCGGCCGGCCCGTTCACGTCGACGGCCGCCTCGCGCAACGCGTCCAGCGCCGTCGTGCCGGCCGGCACGCGTACGGTGCGGGCGGGCTCGGTGGACGCGGCGGTGGTAGGCACGGTGCTCCTTCGTCGGCGATTCAGCTGGGGCTTGCCGCGATTGCCGCGGACCTTCCGGAATGCTAGTGCCGTGGCGCCGCGCAATCGTCTGCATATCCGGCGCCGTACCGCCACGATGGCGCTCGCAACTGCTGCCGTGGCCCTCGCGGCGTGTACGAGCGGGTTGGCCAAGCCTGTGCAGGCACCGGCGACATCGACGCACAGGTCGGCCGCCTCCAAGCGGCCGGCGCCGGCGCCGTCGAGGCGGCCGAGCCGGCCCGCCGGAGAGTTCACGATCTCCTTCGCCGGCGACGTGAACTTCATGGACCGCACGCTCGCGCGCCTGCAGGCCGACCCGGCGACCGTGTTCGGGTCGGCGGCCGCGGTGTTGCGCGATGCCGACATCACGATGGTCAACCTCGAAACCGCGATCACGACGGCCGGCGACGCGCAGAACAAGGAGTTCGTGTTCCGTGCGCCGCCCGTCGCGCTCACCGCGCTGAAGGATGCCGGCATCGATGTCGCCACCGAGGCGAACAACCATGGCGCCGACTACGGCGCGGCCGGCCTCGCCGACACGCTTGCCGCGATCAAGACGAGCGGGTTCCCGGTGATCGGCATCGGTGCCGACGAGACGCAGGCGTTTGCGCCGTACACGCGCGTTGTCAACGGCGCGAAGGTCGCGATCATCGCAGCGGACCAGGTGCAGGACGAGACCACGCTGCGACTGTTCAGCGCCGGTCCACACTCCCCCGGCGTCGCGAATGCGTTCTCGCCGTTGCTGCTGAACGCGGTGCGCGCCGCGAAGGCGCAGGGTTACGTCGTCGTCGTGTACGTGCACTGGGGCACCGAGTATCAAGTCGCGCCGAACGACAACCAGCGCACCCTCGCCGGCGAGTTGGCGCAGGCGGGGGCGTCCGCCGTCATCGGTACGCACGCGCACGTGCTGCAAGGATGCGGTTGGCGCAGCGACGGCGTGTTCGTCGCCTACGGCCTGGGCAACTACCTGTGGTGGCGCAGCTTCGGCAACAACCAGGACGACAACGGCGTGCTGACGCTCACGTTCGGCAACGGCAAAGTGATCGCGGACCAGTTCAACGCGTCGCAGCTCGACGAGAACGGCGTACCGGTTCCGGCGACCGGTGCCGACAAGGCGCGCATCGACGCCGAGTGGGCCCAAGCCGGCCTGTCCGCGGGACTGTCACCACGCCCCGCATGAGCACCGTCAGGAAAGCGCGGCCTTCAGCAGCGCGGCGACTCTCTTCTCCACCGCCGGAGTCCACTTCGTGAGCGCGAACTCCACGGGCCACATGTCGCCGTCGTCGAGGTTCGCCGCCTCCTGGAAGCCCAACGTCGCGTACCGGTAGTTGAACTTGCCGGCGTCCTTGAAGAAGACGACGACCTTGCCGTCCG
>DATGFB010000384.1:0-2289 GCA_035309605.1 Jatrophihabitantaceae bacterium | reverse complement strand
CATCAAGGTGCGCGTGCCCGACGTCGCGGGCCTGGAGGCGACGATCCGGGCACTCAACGGGATGAGCGGCGTCGCGCGTACGCGCACCACCGTCGTGCTCTCGACCAAGTTCGAGGACCGCGTGCCGGTGCCGGCTATTGAGGCCGACTCCCCGTGATGATCACGCACTGACTCCGCGGAAACCGCGAGTCCGTGCGCGATCAACAGGGATCAGGCGGCGGCCGATGCGGGTTCGGGAGCCGGGTGCGGTTGCGGCGCCGGTGAGCGCACCAGGGCGAAGGTAGCCGCGCCCGCGATCACGCCGACGATGCCCGCGACGAGCAGCGTGGTCTGCACACCGGCGACGCCCGCATGATGGAACGCGCTGTCGAGCGTGCTGCGAAGGTTGCCCGGCGCCGCTGCGAGGATGTGCGTGGCCTGCCCGCCCGACACCGCGTGCGCGACGTTGTCCGACTTCGGGACGTGCCGCGTCGACAACGCCGATGCGACCCGCGCAGAGAACACCGTGCCGAGCAACGCGATGCCGAACGCGAACCCGAGCTGACGTGCGGTGTTGACCGCACCTGCCGCCATGCCACCGCGCTGGATCGGCACCGCGGCCATGCCGGCCGAGCTGAGCGTCGGCGTCGCCATACCAACGCCCAGACCCGAGACGAAGAAGCCGGGCAGCAACGCCGGCCAGCTCGCTGATCCGTGCACGAGCGCGGCACCGATCAGGTTGCCGACACCGATCAGGACCAGCCCGGCCGCGATGATCGGCCCGGGCCGCATGCGCACCAGGTGCCGCCCGATCGCGGCGGACACGGTGAACGACGCGACCGTCAACGGCAGCCCGATCAGGCCCGCCTTGATGGGCGAGAGCCCGACGATCGATTGCAACCAGATCGACGTGTACGTGAACAGCGCGAACGCGGCGAACGTGAGCAGCAACGCGGCGAGCAGGATGCCGACGAACGACTTGTTGCGCATGAGCCCCAGATCGAGCATCGCGGCCGGCGAGTGTCGCTCGACCTGGACGAACGCGACGAACAGCGCGGCGCCGACGATCCAGAACGGCCACGTGCCGGCGTTCGACCAGCCGTGCTCGTTGCCGTGGATCATCGCGTACGTCACGGCCGCGGCCGCGCCGGTGAACGTGACGATGCCGTACCAGTCGACGCGTACGTGCCGTGACTCGTGCACGTCCTTCAGTACGAACACGCTCATCGCGATTGCGGCGAGGCTGATCGGCAGGTTGACGAAGAAGATCCAGCGCCAGGAGATGCCCTCGGTGAGGAGACCGCCGATGATCGGGCCCACCGCGGCCGCAGCACTGACGACGGCACCCCACATGCCGTAGGCCGTGCCGCGGTCGCGGCCGGAGTAGTTGCTGTTCAGCAGCGCGAACGTGGTCGCGAACATCGCTGCCCCGCCGAGGCCCTGCACCGCGCGCGCAGCGATCAATACGCCGGCGTTGGGTGCGATACCGCAGCAGAACGACGCGACCGCGAACAACGCGAGCCCGGCGACATAGGCCTGGCGGTGCCCGACGATGTCGGCGATCGATCCGGTGCCGAGTACCAGCGCAGCGAGGAACAGCGCGTATGCGTCAACGACCCACTGCAGCGAGCTGAACGACGTGGACAGGTCCTTGGCCATGCTCGGCAGCGCGACATTCACGATCGTGACGTCGATCAGAAGCATGAACGTGCCGAGGCACACGGCGAGGAGCGGTAACCACTTGCGCATTACCTCAGCCTGCCCGATCGGACCGACAACGCAACCGGTCAGAGAACGGCCGCGACCACGTACAGCGCGCGTTCACAGGGGCGGCCGTCGGTCGAGTACCGATCCGCGAGTTCTTCGGACTGGACGAGGTCGATGACGGTCAGCCCATGGGCACCGAGGAGCCCGTCCGCACGCTCGGGCGGCACGCCGAAGGTGACCGGTTCGCCGATCAGCGCGAACGCGCGCACGCCTGCGCGTTTCATGTGGTCGGTCACTCCGCGGGGGTTGCCCGACCCACGCCACAGGTCGAGCGCAAGCCGTGATCCGGCACCGCATGCCGTCGCGATCGTCTCGAGCGTCGCACCGACCGCGTCAGACGTCAGATACGGCGTGACACCCTCCCATACGACGAACGTCGGAACGGCGCCGTCGAAGCCGGCCTCGACGAGCCGCTCGGCGAGGGAGTCGACGCGGAAGTCGATCTCGACGCGATGCACCCGCGCTTCGCCGAAGACGTCACGACGAGCTTCGACGATCGCGGCCTTGCGTCGACTGATCGGCGCGAGGTCGACCTCGAACACG
>DATGFB010000383.1:0-2128 GCA_035309605.1 Jatrophihabitantaceae bacterium | reverse complement strand
GCGGCGAGGATGCGCCCGACGCCGAGGCGTGAGCGAGCACACATCCGCCCATGCTGCATGCGGGCTGTTGCGCGCTCTACAGTCTTGCCAGGTGCCCCCGCGTCCGGCGGCGACGGACGGCGGACGCGGGGCGTGCACCATTCGTCCAGTTTCCGCAGCCCGGTATTCTGGGCGTATGCCGCGAGCGCTGCTCCTTGGTCCGCCGCGCTGACCTGCGAATCCCGTCAGCGCGGCCGAGCCTCTGCGATTGCGCAGGGGCTCTTCGTTTGTCCCTGAAGTGCGCAGAGGAGCTGCCCAGATGACCAGCACGGACGACGACGTCCCGCGGTTTCGCTACGACGCGGCAATGGCCGACGCCGTCGAGACCGCGTGGCAACAGCGCTGGGCTGAGCTGGGCACGTTCCACACGCCGAATCCGGTCGGCCCGCTGTCAGAGGGATTCGAGCGCGTGGCGCAGCGCTCGCACGCGTACGTGCTGGACATGTTCCCGTACCCGTCCGGCGCCGGCTTGCACGTCGGGCACCCGCTGGGCTACATCGGCACGGACGTCTACGCACGCTATCTGCGCATGCGCGGCGAGAACGTGCTGCACACGATGGGCTTCGACGCGTTCGGTCTGCCCGCGGAGCAGTACGCGATTCAGACCGGTCAACATCCGGCGACGACCACGTACGCGAACATCGAGGTGTTCCGCGCACAGCTGCGGCGCCTCGGCTTGGGACACGACGAGCGTCGTTCGGTCGCGACCACCGACCGCGAGTTCTACAAGTGGACGCAGTGGATCTTCCTTCAGATCTTCAACGCGTGGTACGACCCGGACGCCGACAAGGCCCGACCGATCGAAGAGCTGATCGCGGAGCTGGACGCGGGCACCCGCGAGCCGGGCGAGGGCACCAACCGGTTCGGCAAGGCCTGGCCGGCGTTGAGCGACGTCGAGCAGCGTGAGGTCGTCGACAACCACCGGTTGGCCTATCGCGCCGAATCGCTGGTCAACTGGGCGCCCGGCCTCGGCACGGTCCTGGCCAATGAAGAGGTCACCGCGGACGGGCGCAGCGAGCGCGGCAACTTCCCGGTGTTCCGGCGTCCGTTGGCGCAGTGGATGATGCGCATCACCGCGTACGCAGATCGGCTCGTCGACGATCTCGAGTACATCGACTGGCCCGACAAGGTGCGCACGATGCAGCGCAACTGGATCGGGCGTTCGACAGGTGCACACATCTCGTTCGACACCCCCGCGGGGCCGATCGAGGTGTTCACCACCCGCCCAGACACGGTGTTCGGTGCGACGTACATGGTGCTGGCGCCGGAGCACCCGCTCGTCGACGCACTCGTGCCGGATGCATGGCCCGCGGGTACGCGCAGCGAGTGGACCGGAGGTGCCGACGAGCCGGCGAGCGCGATCGCTGCCTACCGCGCCTTCACCGCCGGCCGATCCGAACTCGACCGCCAGGCCGAGGGCAAGGCGAAGACCGGCGTGTTCACCGGCAGCTTCGCGACCAATCCGCTGACCGGCGCGTCCGTCCCGGTGTTCGTCGCCGACTACGTGCTGATGGGCTACGGCACCGGCGCGATCATGGCCGTTCCCGGACAGGACGAGCGCGACTGGGAGTTCGCCGAAGTATTCGATCTGCCCATCGTGCGCACCGTCGCACCGCCGAGCGAGTTCGGCGGCAAGGCGTACCTCGGCGACGGCCCTGCGATCAACTCTGCCTCCGCGTCACTCGACATCAACGGACTGCGCATCGCCGATGCGAAGGCGCGCGTCATCGAGTGGCTCGAAGCCAACGGCGCAGGGCGCGGTGCGACGACGTACCGGTTGCGCGACTGGCTGTTCAGCCGGCAGCGGTATTGGGGTGAGCCGTTCCCGATCGTCTACGACGAGACGGGGCTGCCGATCGCGGTACCCGACTCGATGCTGCCCGTCGTGCTGCCCGACACCGACGACTTCTCGCCGAAGTCGTTCGCAGCCGAAGACGCCGACTCGGTGCCCGAGCCGCCGCTGTCGCGGCTGTCGGACTGGGTGACCGTCGAGCTCGATCTGGGTGACGGCCCGAAGACGTACCGGCGCGAGACCAACACGATGCCGAACTGGGCGGGGTCGTGCTGGTACGAGATGCGCTACCTCGAC
>DATGFB010000382.1:0-6264 GCA_035309605.1 Jatrophihabitantaceae bacterium | reverse complement strand
CGGCACCTGGCAGCCGATCCCCGGCACCGTCACCGGACCGCCAGCAACCCTCCCGCTGACCGTGAGACAAGCCCGCGGCATCCTCGTCCCCGACCCACCCTGACCGACCACCCCCACCGTTGACTGGTCACTTAGACCACCGACTGGTCACCTACAACTGACCAGTCGCCGCGCAACTGACCAGTCGACGGGGTGAGTCAGACGACTTGGTGGAGCAGGGTGACGGGGGCGCCGTCGCCGCCCAGACGGTAGGGCTCGAGTTCGGCGTCCCAGGCTGAACCGAGCAGTTCGGCGATGCCGTGTTCGAAGTCGGCGGTCGACGTGGCGCGATCGAGCAGACCGCGCAACCGCTCTTCGCCGACGACGATGTCGCCGTTGACGGCGACCATGCTGCGGTGAAATCCGCGACCGGGGACGTACGCAAGCCGCTCGCCGTCACTGACCGACGTCGCGTCCTCGGTGATCTCGAAGACGAGCATCGGCCAGGCGCGCAATGAGGCAGCCAGTCGCGCACCGGTGCCGACCGCGCCGGTCCACGTCGCCTCGGCGCGCAGGTGCGTCGGTGCAGCCGGCTGGTTGGCCCACTCGAGGCGGGCCGGCCGGCCGAGGACGCCGGCCAGCGCCCACTCGACGTGTGGCGCGATCGCCGAGGGGCAGCAATGCACGTACACCGCGCCGCGCGTCGACGAGACGACGCGTTCGGACGCTCCGCTACCGCGGGTACTGGACATCGCACACTCCTCTGCTCGACGGCGACGCCTTCCCCAGCGGTCCGTCGGCACGCAGCGGCGTGCGAACGAGGTCATTGTGACCTATGAGGCGCCTGTTACGCCAGTGCCGAGCGCAATCTCAGGGTTCGAGTGCGAGCCGGATCCCGAACGCGATGAGCACCGACCCGGTGATCGCGTCCAGCCGGCGGCGGGTCCGGGGCCGGTTCATCCACGCCGTGACACGGCCGGCCAGCGCCAGCAGAAGGGCGCAGTACAGCGCGGTTTCGACGATGAAGATCGCGCCGAACAGCAGCGTCGTCCACCCCACTGAGGCGCCGTGCGGCACGAAACCGGGCAGGAAGGAGATGAAGAAGACGCCGACCTTCGGGTTGAGCAAGTCGGTGAGCAGGCCCGAGACGAAGCCGGTGCCGAGCAGCCCGCGCCGAGGCGGCCGGTCCGAAGCGGGCGACGTGGCACTGCGCCGCAACAGCAACGACGAGACGCCCAGCCACACCAGATACACCGCGCCCGCGATGCGCAGCGCGTCATAACCGAGGTGGCTCGCGCGCAGCAGTGCCGAGATGCCGAGCGCGGCACCCGACACCCAGATCGCGAGTCCGGTCAGCACGCCGCAGGCCGTCGCGATGCCGCGTGAGCGCCCGCCGCGCACGATGCTGCGCAACATCACGAGCGTGTCCGGACCGGGCAGCAGCACGATGAGCACCGCGGCGAGCGCGAACGTCACAACGGCGACGAGCATGGGAACAGATTAGGCCGCGAGCGCAACGAGGAACTCGCCGAGCGCAGCCTCGACCTTGACGTCGGCGATGTCGTCGGCGCGCGTCGCACCCTGGTTGACGATCGCGAGGGGGATGCCGCGGCGCACCGCCGCGCGCGCGAACCGGAAGCCGGAGAACACCGTCAGTGAAGACCCGAGTACCAGCATCGACCGCGCAGACTCGACCAGGGCGAAGCAGCGCGCCACTCGCTCCGGCGGCACCGACTCGCCGAAGAACACCACGTCGGGTTTCAGGAGCGCCGAGGCACACGACAGACACGACGGAGGGACGAACGCGGCAAGCGCGTCGTCGGCCAACTCGACGTCACCATCGGCATTGGCGGGATTGGCGCCGAGTTGACGCGCGGCGAAGTCCGGGTTGAGCGCATGCAGGCGCTGGTCCAGCTCGGCACGCGACGAGCGGCAGCCGCACGACAGGCAGCGCACCTGGTCGAGCCCGCCGTGCAGTTCGACCACCCCCGTGGCGCCGGCGGCTTGGTGCAATCCGTCGACGTTCTGCGTGACGATGCCGTCGACCCGTCCCGCGTGTTGCAGCGCGGCGACCACACGATGACCGTCGTTCGGCCGCGCGGTCGCCAGCTGCCGCCAGCCGAGGAAGCTGCGCGCCCAATACCGCTGCCGGGCCGCCGCGTCGCCGACGAACGCCTGATACGTCATCGGTGCGGTGCGCCGCGACGCTCCGGTCGGCCCGCGGTAGTCAGGGATGCCCGACTCGGTCGAGATGCCCGCGCCGGTGAGCACGACTACGCCGCCTGCGTCGAGCAGGCGACGGACGCGGTCGCTCCCGCCGATCGTCACGCGACCACGCTACGTGTCAGCCGGGCAGCAGGCGGGTGAGCAGCAGCGTCAACGCCGTCTCGGCGTCGGCGCGTGCCGCCTGCTGGTCGGAGGCGTGCGCGATGACGAGCGCAGCCTCGATCAGCGCGCTGACCACGATGTGCGACGTGGTGTCGAGCGCCTTGTCGTCCACCGCGCCGCTCGCCTGCACAGCCGCGCGCACCAGCCCGAGGCCGTAGCGGGACTCGATCTCGCGCCAGCGTTGCCAGCCGAGCACCGCGGGCGCCTCGGTCAACGCGATGCTGACGACCTCCGGTCGCGTGCAGACATCGAGGAACGCGCGCAGCCCGGTCTCGATGACCGGGCCCGGCTGCTGCGCGATGATCGTGCCGATCTCCGCGGTGATGTCGGCCTCGAGTTGCTCGAACACCGCCTCGAACAACTCGCGCTTGTCCGCGAAGTGGTGATAGAGCGCGCCACGGGTCATGCCGGCCGCGGCCGCGATCTCGTCGGCCGGCACGTCCTCGTAGCCTCGCTCGGCGAACAGGCGGCGCCCGGCCGCCATCAACGCCGCGCGGGTCGCCTCGGTCCGTTCCTGCTGGGTGCGGGCAGCCCGTGGCTCAGGCGGCGGCATGCGCAGCCACGAACTCGAGCACGAGACGCGCGAGCTCGTCCGGCCGGTCCTCCGGCACGAACGCGTAGCTCTCGTCCACGGGCACGAGTGTGGCCTGCGGCAGCAGCGCGGCCAACTTCTCGCCGTACCGCAACGGGAAGACGCGGTCCTCACGCCCCCACGCGAGCAGCACGGGCTTGCCGAACGCGGGCAACGACTTGGCGGCGGCAAGTGTGTGCCGCTTGTCGACACCGCGCAGGACGCGCGCCGCATCGCGCCGGACCGCGCGGTCACGCCGTGCCGGCCCGATGTAGGAGCGCATGACTTCGTCGTCGATCGGCACCTTGGCCAGCCAGCCGTACGCGATCGGCAGTCGCTGCGCGAAACGCGGCCGCATCAGCTGCGCGAGCAGCCAGAGCGCGCCGGGCACCCGCGCCATCGCGATCAGCGGCGCGAACATCGGCGGGAAGAACCGCTCGAAGCAATCGCAGTTCGTCAGTACGACTCGTCCGACGCGCTCGGGCCGCGTCGTCATCACCAACTGCGTCAATGCACCACCGGTGTCGTTCGCGACGATCGTGACGTCGTGCAGGTCGAGCGCGTCCAGGAAGTCGGCGATCAGCGCGGCAAGTGCCGGCGGCGTGAGGTCCGCATCGCGCGGCGCGGCGATCTCGTGCGAGCCGAGCGGCCAGTCGACGGCAAGGCAGCGCAGCCCGCGTTGCGCAAGGGTTGGCACCACCTTGCGCCACAGCTGCGCGTTGACGAGCACGCCGTGAACGAAGACGACGACCGGCCCGTTCGCGGGGCCCGATTCGTAGTAACGGACCGTGGTGCTGCCGAGGGCGATGTCGTGCGGAGTACCGAGAATCTGGGCCATTCAATAAACATACATGCTGTATGTATGTTTGTCACCCGATCAGCTCGGCCCGGCGAAGCGCGCGTCGACCTCCGCCTCGGTGAGACCGAAGTCGGCGAGCGAGTAGCGATGTGCGGACCGATGCCCGCCGCCGCCCTCGGGCTGGTCCGCCGCGGGCAGCGCGGGCGCATCGCCCAAGCCGAAGTACTCGTACACGCACCGCACGGTGCGAGCGGGATCGGCGGTCAGGTCGCGGTAGTCGATGTCGAGGAACTGCGCCGGGTCGTATTTGACGCGGGCGTTGCGGAAAGCCTGGGCGCCCCGAGCCCACAGTTCGAGCTGGGTACGCCCGATCACGTCGCCGACGAACAGCTCCGACTGATCGGCGGTCGCCTGCGCCGCGAGTGAGCTCGCCGATGCGACAACGGTGCGCGGCTCGCGGTGCAGCTGGATGACGAGCGCGTCCGGGTACACCGCCATCAGCGCGTCGAGCGCGAAGAGGTGACTCGGGTTCTTCAACACCCAGTGCTTGTGCGGCTCGTTCAAGCCGATCAACTGCAGGTTCTGCTTGTGCCGCGCGTACGCCGGCGTCCAGTCCTGGTGCTGCAGCCAAGCGGAGTACGTCGGGACGTGCGCGAGCGTCTCGTACGCGATCGACATGAACGTCTGACGCAGGAGCTGCCAGCACTCCTCGACCGTGTCAGCGGACATGAAGTGCACACCCATGAACTCGGGGTTCTCGATGTGGTGCTGTTCGAAGTTGCGCTGCATGTGCGCGTAGATCGGGTTGTCGGCCCACTGCTCGCGCGGCGGACGCGGCTGCGGCACCTGCGTCAACCACATCTGCAAACCTTGCGCGTTCGGGTCGTCGCACAGCATCCGGTGCAGAGCGGTGGTGCCGGTGCGCGGCAGTCCGGTGACGAAGATCGGCCGCTCGATCACGACGTCGGCATACGCCGGGTTGGCTGCGAACGACGCCTCTGCGATCGCACGCGCAGCGAGCGCACCACGCAGTTGCGCTCGCACGACCCGATTGCCGAACGGGGTGAGCCGCTCGTCCGCGGTGAACGACTCGAGCAGCACGGTCAAGCCGTCGAGGTACTCACCGCGGTCGCCGAAGTCGGACAGGCCGGTCATTCGCGTCGCTGCCTCGTGCAGGTCGTCGACGGTGCCGATATCGGCGCGTCCCGGTCTTGGCTCGATCATCGCGTCAGCCGAGCATCCGGTTCGCGACGGCGGCCTGCCGCGCCGCAATGCGCTCGCGCCACTGCTCCGGCGTGACCCGCGCCTGCTCGTAGTACCCGAGGCGCGCCGGCAGTTCGGCGATGTCGACGAGCTCGACGGTCGGGCCGTCCGCCACCGTGAACTCGCGTGACGTGCGCTGCCAGCGGATCTGCAGATAGCCGCGGCGATGCCCGGTCGTCTCGAGCCAGTTGGCGACGCCGGGATTCCGCTCGCTCACCACGAAACGAATCATGCCGTCGGCGTCGTGCTGCGCTTGATGCGCAGTGAGTGACGTCTGGTGGTTGGCGAAGTCGAGCGAGACGTACCACATGCTGCCGAGCTGGAAGCCTTGATACGGCGCGTCGGACGCCGGCACGGTGACGATCAGCGCCTGGTCGTCGCGCAGGTCGTAGTGCCCGACCGACGAGTACTGCGTCGCCAAGCCGCCCGGCGTAAGACGCGGTTCGGTCATCGTGTTGACCGGCAGCTTGAGATAGAACCACTCGGGAAACTGCAGGAACGTCTTCAGTTGCTGCACGAGAGCCTTGCCCGCACTGTCGAAACGGCGCTCGAGCAACTGCTCGGTGAGCGGCGGCGGCGCAGCGCCGATCTTGTCGACGCGTTGAATGCGGATCGTTCCCGGCGTGGCCGTCCAGTCGCTCCACACCTCGCGCACGAGCAGCATGTTCGCGCCCGGCGCGAGCGTGAAGTAGTTCCGACGCACGTCGTCGGACGGATCGGTGTCGCGCGACGGGCCGAAGTGCATCACGAACGTGCCGTCCGGCTCGACGTGCACTTCGCGATCGTCGAACGCCTGCAGGCTGTCCGGCACGTCCTCGGGGTTGTAGTCGCCGGACAAGATCTGAAAGCTCAGGTCGGCGGTCGTGCCGCGTGTGCCGGTCACGACGTACTCGGCGTCCGCGCGGATGCGCGCGCTGAAGTACAACGTGTCGGGGTTGTCGAGACCGAGCTTCGTGTATGGCGTCGCGGATCGCATGAAGAACGGAAAGTCCTTCTCGTGCGCGAACGCCGACTGCACCGCGGCACGGACGCTGCCGGCGAGGTACTCGTATCCCTCGAGCAGGTCCTGCTCGGTCTCGATGTGCGGCGCGCCCGCGATGACCTTCTCGGCCTCGAGGATCGCGTCGGCGAGCGACTGGGTGAGCACGGAGTCCTCCAATGCGGTACAAATATCGACCAGCGCGGTACAGATCACTGCGCGCGACAGTAGAACGTGTTCTAAGGTGTCGTCAATGACGTCGCTCCGCCGTTCGCCTCCGACCCA
>DATGFB010000381.1:0-2124 GCA_035309605.1 Jatrophihabitantaceae bacterium | reverse complement strand
GCTCGCCGGCGTCAAGGTCTACTCGGACGACAAGGACGGGCGGGACACGGGCGAGCTCGTCGGCCGCGCAGCCGTCGGTGTCCGCGCGACGAAGGACGTCGACGCGATCCTCGCGATCGATGCGGACGTCGTGCTGTACCTGCCGCGCAACACCTCGCTCGGCGAGGTGTGTGCGCTGTTGCGCAGCGGCAAGAACGTCATCACCACTGCGTTCCTGTTCCATCCGCATCGGCTGCCTGCCGCACAGCGCGAGCAACTGCTCGCCGCTTGCCGCGAAGGCAGCAGCACCGTGCACGGCACCGGGCTCAACCCCGGCCTGCTGAGCGGCGCCGTGCCACTAGCGCTGTCCGGTCTGACGAGGCGCATCGAGCGCATCACGCTGCAGGAACGCGCTGACTGGTCGTTCTACGAGAGCACCGGCATCACGTTCGACAACATGCGCTTCGGGCAACCGCTGGACGAAGTGTCTGAGGACAAGAGCGAGTTCCTGCGCTTCAACAGCGGCATCTTCATCGAGGAGGTGTGGCTACTCGGCGACGCACTCGACGCCGGGCTCGACGAGGTGACCACCGAGGTCGAGGTGATCGCCGCTGAGCACGACCACGACATCTTCGGCGTCCACCTCGCCGCCGGCACTGCAGCCGGTCAGCGCTGGCGCTGGACGGGACGGCGCGAGGGCGCACCGCTCGTGCAGATCGAGACGTTGTGGACCGTCGGCGGCGAGTACCCCGCGCACTGGCCCGCGCCACTACCGGGGTGGACGTTGACGATCGAAGGCGACCCGTCCGTGCGTTCGCACGTCATCACGCTGGCGAGCTTCGAACGTCAGGTCACGATCGCCGAGCACGTGCGCGCCGCGAGCGTCGCGACCGCGATGCAAGCAGTGAACGCGATCCCGGCGGTGTGTGCCGCCCCGCCGGGCATCGCGACCATGGCCGACCTGCCGCTCATCCGCGGCGGCACCGGCTTCGGAAACGGCTAGAACTTGTCAGCCGACGCGACCGCCTCGACGACCGTGATCTCCGGCGGTGCACTGGTGTCGCCACCGACCTCACCGATGAACTGCTGCAGTTCCGGGTCGGAGAAGAACGCCTGGAACTGCTCGGCCGAGTCCCACTCGTCGACGACGAGGACGTAGCCGTCGCCGATACCGAACTGGTGGTGGACGGCGCCGCTCTCGCGGCCGCGCGAGGAGATCTTGACGAACTCGCCGCTACGCTCGCTCAGAGCACGGCGGAAGGTGTCGACGTCGCCGTTCATCTTGACGGTTACGAGCACACTCATTGCTACCTCCATCGGATGCGATTGGTTTCGCTCCTGGTGCGCCGAGCATGCTCCGGCGGATCACGCAACACCAGCCCCGATCATGAACGGTGCACGTCAGTCCGGGGCAAATGCGTCCAGACCGGCCTCACCCGATCCCATTGCGTGCTGTTGCACGACGTCGCGCTGCGTAACTCAGTCCGGCGACGGCGACGATCGCCGCCCACGCAGCGAGCGAACCGAACCCGCGGCGTAACCGGGCCATCATCAGATCGCCTCGTCCAGGTCGCCGAGCCGGCTGGTAAGCCGCAAGTTCTCGCTGTAGTCGACCGGTACGGCGATGATCGATACGCCTCCATCGGCCAGCGCCTTCTGCAGCGTCGGCAGCAGTTGGTCGGCCGACTCGATGCGGTAGCCGTGCGCGCCGAAACTCTGTGCGTACTGCACGATGTCGGGATTGGTGAACGCGACGTTGCTGTGTGCGCCGACCTCGAGATCCATCTTCCACTCGATCAGCCCGTACCCGCCGTCCTCCCAGACCAGCACGGTCAGCGGGATGCGCTCACGCACCGCCGTCTCGATCTCCTGCGAGTTCATGAGGAACGCGCCGTCGCCGGTGACGGCGAGCACCTTCGTGCCGGGACGGGCCAGCTGCACGCCGATCGCGCCGGGCAGCGCGAAGCCCATCGTCGACAGCCCGTTCGAGATCAGGCAGGTGTTGGGGGCATACGTCGGGTACAGGCGCGCCATCCACATCTTCACCGCACCCGTGTCGACCAGCACGATGTCGTCGCGCCCGAGTGCGGCACGGGTGTCGGCGACGATGCGCTGCGGCGCGAGCGGCACCCGGTCGTCGCTCCG
>DATGFB010000380.1:0-3431 GCA_035309605.1 Jatrophihabitantaceae bacterium | reverse complement strand
CGCGAACCGGCCGACTCAAGCCCGCGCTGTTCGTGCTGCCGACCGACACACCGGGATTCGAGTTCAAGGCCATCGACATGGACGTGCCGATGCCGGACAAGCAGTTCCTGCTGTTCATGGACGACGTGCGATTGCCCGGCGATGCACTCATCGGCGACGGGGATGCCGCGCTCGCTCAGCTGTTCGCCGGCCTCAATCCCGAGCGCATCATGGCCGCGGCCGGGTCGATCGGCATGGGCCGGTACGCACTCGACCGCGCGGTCGCGTATGCGAAGGAGCGCGAGGTCTGGGGCAAGCCGATCGGCACTCATCAAGGCCTCGCGCATCCGTTGGCCAAAGCGAAGGTCGAGCTCGAACTCGCGAAGCTGATGATGCAGAAGGCCGCGTCGCTGTACGACAGCGGTGACGACATGGGTGCGGGTGAGGCGGCGAACATGGCGAAGTACTCCGCGGCCGAGGCTGGGATCGCGTGCGTCGACCAGTCCGTGCAGACACTCGGCGGCAACGGTTTCGCGCACGAGTACGGCATCGGTTCCTTGCTGATCGCAGCACGCGTCCCGCGTGTTGCACCGGTGAGCCGCGAGATGATCCTCAACTTCGTCGCGCAGTTCAGCCTCGGCCTCCCCAAGTCCTACTGACCACCCGACGAGGAAGGAGAGACGCGTGCCTGTCGTCCAGTACGCCGTCGACCGCGCGATCGCGACGGTCACGCTCGACTCGCCCGAGAACCGCAACGCGCTGTCGAAAGCGCTCGTCACCGAACTCGCCGCACACCTCGCGACCGCCGCGGCCGATGCGGACGTGCGCGCCGTCGTGCTCACGCATACCGGCACCACGTTCTGCGCCGGCGCAGACCTGAAGGAGCAGTCCGCCGAGGGCGGCCCGCAGGAAGGCACCCGGCGCATGCTCGAACTGCTGCGCAGCATCGTCGAACTGGCCAAGCCGGTCATTGCCCGCGTGAACGGGCACGTACGCGCCGGCGGTCTCGGACTGGTCGGTGCGTGCGACATCGCCGTAGCCGGCCCGGCCGCTTCGTTCGCGTTCACCGAGGTGCGTCTCGGGCTGGCGCCGGCGATCATCTCGCTCACGACACTCGGGCGCATGACCCAACGGGCGGCCGCGCGCTACTACCTGACCGGAGAGACCTTCGACGCCGGCGCGGCGGCCGCGTGCGGCATCGTCACAATCGCGGCCGATGACGTCGACACTGCGCTTGCGCCCGTCCTCGACGCGCTGCGGGCGAGTTCGCCGCAAGGCCTTGCCGAGACCAAGTCACTGACAACTGCGGCGGTGCGCGCGGACTTCGCGGCGCGCGGCGATGCCGTACAGGCGCTGTCGGCCCGGCTGTTCGCGTCCGACGAAGCACGCGAAGGAATGCTCGCGTTCCTTGAACGCCGCCCACCAGAGTGGAAGACGGGATGACCGTCGTCACGCGCGAGCCACAGCAGGACCGGAGCCGGGCAACGCGCGCTCGGTTGCTCGAGGCTGCCATCGCTTCGCTCGCCGAACTCGGCTATCAAGCCAGCACCGTCACCGTCGTCGCCGAACGCGCCGGCGTCTCGCGCGGGGCGGCACAACACCACTTCCCCACCCGGGACGATCTGTTCACGGCGGCACTCGAACACGTCAGCCTCGTGCGCGCCGAGGAGATGCTTCGTGAGCGCTCGCAACTGCCCGGCGGGGAACGCGTCGGCACGTCCGCCGTCGTCGACCTGGTCTTCAATCTGTACAGCGGCCCACTGTTCCGGGCCGCGCTCGCATTGTGGGTGGCCGCCGCCGCGGAGCCGGGACTGCGCGAACAGATCGTCCCGCTCGAAGCCCGCATCGGGCGCGAGGTGCACCGCCTCGTCGTCGAGATGCTCGGCGTGGACGAGCAACTGCCGGGAGTGCGCGAAACCGTGCAGGCCACGCTCGACCTGGCACGCGGTCTCGGCCTCGCCAACCTGCTCACAGACGACAGTCGGCGGCGGGCACGCATCGCTTCGCAGTGGAGTCGGGTGCTCGACAGCACGCTGCACTCCCGATAACGCGCGCCATTTGCAACAGGAAGACGCGCGCGGTTCGCTTCTATGCTCGCGGCGTGGACGTCGCGACGGATGACCGCTGGGCGCTCAACCACTCTGTGTACGTGCCTGGTCAGCACGGCGGTCACTACGAGAGCTTCTACCAACGCGCGAACCATCCGACCCGGCCGCTCGCCTTCTGGATCCGCTACACGATCTTCGCCCCTCGCGGACGTCCCGCCGACGCGATCGGCGAGGTGTGGGCCGTGCTCTTCGACGGCGAGACAGGCCAGCACACGGTAGGCAAAGTCGAACTGCCGATGAGTGAATGCGACTTCGCGCGCGACACGTTCGCGGTCCGCGCGGGTGACGCGGCACTCGGGCCGGACGCACTCGTGGGCTCCGCGGGAACGGTCAGCTGGGATCTGACGTACGGCGGCGACGCGCCGCCGTTGCTGCTCTTCCCGGACCGCATGTACCGCACCGGCTTTCCCAAGGCGAAGTCCCTCGTCGCGTTGCCGGCCGCGCGTTTCGCAGGCACGGTCCGCGCGGGCGATCGCGTGGTCGACGTCGACGGTTGGTCGGGCAGCCAGTGTCACAACTGGGGCAGCCGGCACACCGACCGCTACGCGTTCGTCCAAGTGATGGGGTTCGACGGTGAGCCGGACACATTGCTCGAAGCCGGAACTGCCAAGGCATCACTCATCGGCCCGCTGACGACGCCGTGGACGACGTTCGTCGTGCTGCGGCACCGCGGCGTCGACTACCGGCTGAGCAAGCTCGAGCAGGCATTGCGCGCGACCGGCTCGTACCGGTGGTTCGACTGGACGTTCTCCTCGGGTGACGCCGACGTCGAGATCGAAGGCCATGTGCATGCGCCGCGCGAAGCCTTCGTCGCGCTGCGCTACCGCAACCCGCCCGGCGGCGAGAAGTACTGCGTGAACACGAAGATCGGGACGGCCGAGATCACGCTGACCGATCGCGGCGGCGCCCGCACTGTGTTGCGTACCGGGAGCCGCGCGCTGTTCGAGATCCTCACCGACGACCTCGAGCACGGCGTCGCGATCCGCGCCTGAGACCGGCGGGTTCAGCGGGCTTGGCGCTCGCGTTCGAGGATGCGGCTCAGGACGTCGTCACCGTCGGCGTCCTCGCGGCGCCGCCGTCCGCCCGGGCGCTGCGCGGCATCGGCGGCACCGGCGGCACCGCCGGTTGTGTGCCGCCCGGCTGCGGGTGACATCTGTGACGAGGCCGCCTCGATCGGTTCGAGCTCGAACTCGGTGAACGGCCGGATGCGCGGCAGCGACGCGAACGGGTCGTTCGACGTGACCGGCTCCGCCGACATCGCCTCGGGTGAGTACGCCGAGGCGGCGACCGCATGCTCGGGTAGCGGACGCGGCGGCTCAGGTGCCGGATGCGGCGGCTCGGCTG
>DATGFB010000379.1:0-3878 GCA_035309605.1 Jatrophihabitantaceae bacterium | reverse complement strand
TGCTGAAGGCGATACTTGCCGACGCGCTCGGACTGCACCTCGACCAGTTCCAGCGCATCGTCGTGGACCCGTGTTCGGTCAGCGCGGTGCGCTACACCGACACTCGTCCGTACGTGCTTCGGACCAACGACGTGGGCGGCGATCTTGGCGCATTCGCGCCCCAACCGGCCAAGCGCCGCGGCCGCCGCAACAGCGACGCAGCGGTGGGCGGAGGCGCCGGGTCGGCTCGGGCCTGACCATTAAGCTGGACGCGTCATGGCGCGCCAGATCTTCTTCTTCGATCGTCCCCGTCGGTTCATCGCGGGGACGGTCGGCACGCCGGGCGAGCGCACCTTCTATTTGCAAGCCGCATCGGCGGACGACGACCGCGTCGTGTCCGTTGCCCTGGAGAAGCAGCAGGTCGCGGTGCTCGCCGACCGGCTCGAGCAGCTGCTCGACGAGGTCGTCACCCGCACCGGCACCGCGCTGCCCGCCACCGACTTCGACAATGCCGCGCTCGAACTGCCGGTCGACGAGGAGTTCCGCGTCAGCGCGATGGGCCTTGCGTGGGACGGCGACTCCGGGCTGGTGATCATCGAGGCGCAGGCGCCGACGGAGGACGTCGCCGACGCCGAGCGGACGCTGCTCGAGGACGTGGAGGACGGGCCGGACGCGCTGCGCGTCGTTCTCGAACCCGGTCGCGCGCGCGCCTTCGTAGACCGCGCCCGCAAGGTGATCTCGGCCGGGCGGCCGCCCTGCCCGCTGTGCGGCCTGCCCCTCGATCCGACCGGGCACGTCTGCCCGCGGCACAACGGCTACCACCGCGGCGCGGCGCTCGGCTCATGATTCCCGACGAGCTGACGCAGCCGGTCGAGCTCGACGTCGACGACGCGCTCGCACTGCTCACGCACGGTGAGCTGACCGTCGAAGGGCGGCTCGTCGACGCCTCCAACGCGACGATGTACTGCGCCGTGACGGCGAACGGCGTCAGCGCCGCGTGCGTGTACAAGCCGGTTGCCGGTGAGCGCCCGCTGTGGGACTTCCCGGACGGCACGCTCGCCGAACGCGAGGTTGCGACCTACGAGGTGTCGGCCGCGCTCGGCTGGAAGATCGTCCCGCCCACGGTGTTGCGCGACGGCCCGCTCGGCACCGGCATGGTGCAGCTGTGGATCGCCGAGGACGAGACCGTCGACATCGCCCGCTTCATGCGCCGCCGCGACCGGCTCGAACTGCGGCGCATCGCGGTGCTCGACGCAGTGGTCAACAACGCCGACCGCAAGGGCGGGCACCTGCTGCCGGTCGCGGACGGGCACGTCTACGGCGTCGATCACGGCGTCACGTTCCATGTCGAGGACAAGCTGCGCACCGTGCTGTGGCAGTGGGCCGGCCAGCCCCTCACCGACGAAGCCAGACACGCACTTCGAGCGTTGCGGGCCGACCTCGACCGCGACCTCGGCGAACGGCTCGCGGACTTGTTGACGGCGCGTGAGGTCCGCCGCGCCCGCGCCCGCGTCGACCAGTTGCTGCGCATGGGTTGTCATCCGATGCCGGGGGAGGACTGGCCCGCGGTTCCGTGGCCGCCGATCTGAGCCAGATACCGTAGTGGCATGCAGGCCTGGGAGTCCCCGGACATTCCGCAACTTCCCGGCCGCGGACGTCCGCTCCGCCTGCACGACACCGCCACGGGCGCACTCGAGGAGATCGCGCCGGACGCAACGGCCCGCATGTACGTGTGCGGCATCACGCCGTACGACGCGACCCATCTCGGGCACGCGGCGACCTACCTCGCCTTCGACCTCGTCCAGCGCGTGCTGCGCGACAACGGTTACCGCATCCACTACGTGCAGAACGTCACCGACGTCGACGACCCGTTGCTCGAACGCGCCGCGCACACCGGCGAGAACTGGATGAGCCTCGCCGAGCGCGAGATCGAACTGTTCCGCGACGACATGACGGCGCTGCGCGTCATCGCGCCCGACGAGTACCTCGGCGCCGTCGAATCGGTTCCGGAGATAACCGAGGCGATCGCGTCGTTGCTGAAGTCCGGCGCCGCGTATTACGTCGACGAGGACATCTACTTCGACGTCACGAGCAGCGGCCGATTCGGTACCGAGTCGAACTACGACAAGGACACGATGCTGCGGTTGTTCGCCGAACGAGGCGGCGATCCGCAGCACGCCGGCAAGCGTGACCCGCTCGACTCACTGCTGTGGCGTGGGCATCGGCACGGCGAGCCGTTCTGGGACACCTCGCTCGGCCAAGGCCGTCCGGGCTGGCATATCGAGTGCTCGGTGATCGCTCTCAACCGCCTTGGTATGGGGTTCGACATCCAGGGCGGGGGGAGCGACCTGATCTTCCCGCATCACGAGCACAGCGCCGCGCACGCCGAGGCGCTGACCGGCACGCATCCGTTCGCGACGCACTACGTGCACACCGGCATGATCGGGCTCGACGGCGAGAAGATGAGCAAGTCACGCGGCAATCTCGTGCTCGTCTCGAAGCTGCGTGCCGCAGGGATCGACCCGATGGCGATCCGGCTCGCGTTGCTCGACGGGCGCTACCGCGACGACCGCGAATGGACGGGCGGCCGGTTGCCCGCCGCGGAGACGCGGCTGGCCGCCTGGCGCGACGCGGTGGCTCAACCGCAGGGCCCGCCGGCCGAACCGGTGCTCGACGCGGTGCGCGCGCACCTGGCCGACGATCTCGACACCGTCGCCGCTATGCGCGCGGTGGACGAGTGGGCCGAGCAGGCCCGCGACGGTGTGGGCGCGGACCCGGCTGCGCCGGCACTTGTGCGTGACCTCGTCGACGCGTTGTTCGGCGTCGCGCTCTAGTCAGAACGAGCTGGCGTGGTCGAGCGCGGCGCTCGCGACGGCGACGGCGCCGGGAAAGTTGGGCGCCGTGCCGTTCTTCGTCAGTGCCGACGTCGACAGCAGGTACGTGACGACGATGAGCGTGGTGCGCACGGTCATGCCGAAGCGGATGCCGCCTTGGTCGCCGATACGCAGCGTCCACCCGTACGCGGCCGATGCCGTGGACGAGAGCTTGTGCGAGTAGTCGACGGCCGGGCCCACTGACACGAGCGTTGCCGAGCCCACCGCGTTGTAGAGGTGGCCGGTGACGCAGGCCATGCCGCTCTGCATCGCGATCAGGGCGGCGGCCGCGGCGGCGCTGTTCTTGAACAGGTAGACGTCCTCGACGATGCTCGCCTGCGGTTTCGCCGACGCGAAGAACGCTCCGACGACACCCGTAGCGGAGGTGGCTTGGGCGAGGTCAGGAGACCCCTCGGGCTGGCAGTAGAGCGGTCCGGCCGGGGGTTCGTAGCTGTCCGGCAGGAGCGCCTTGCCGACGTCGCCTTGGCCCAACAGCGAGGCACGAGCAGTCTTTGCCGACACTGCGCGCTCGGGCCGGGCTCCGCTCGTCGACGGGGCCGGCTTCGGCGTGCTGCCGCCGCTCGAGCACGATGCAACGGCCAGGACGCAGGCGAGCGCCAGGGCCGTCCCTCCTCGCTTCACCGATCAGCCGCGTTGCGGCCCGGCGTGGCCGCCGCCTCGGTCGCGCCGCCGCAGATAGCGCTCGAACTCGCGCGCGATCGCGTCGCCCGACGCCTCGCCGAGCTGACTGCGGTCGAGCTCGTCGTCGCGTTCTTCGAGGTTGCGGATGTACTCGCTCACCTCGTCGTCCTCCGCCGCCATTTCGTCGACGAGCTTCTGCCACTCGTCGGACTGCTGCGGCAGCTCGGCCAGCGGAACCGGCAGGTCGAGCACCTCTTCGACGCGGTGCAGCAGCGCGAGCGTCGCCTTCGGGTTCGGCGGCTGCGAGACGTAGTGCGGCACACCGGCCCAGAACGAGATCGCCGGAATGCCCGCCGCGACGCAGGTGTCCTGCAGCACGCCGAC
>DATGFB010000378.1:0-3842 GCA_035309605.1 Jatrophihabitantaceae bacterium | reverse complement strand
CTCGCGCTGGTGCCGAGCCGGGTGTGCTTGGTGACGCGGTTGACGCCTTCGATGACGACCTTGTTCGTCGCCGGGTCGACCTCGAGGACCTTGCCCCGAACACCCCGGTCCTTGCCCGCGATGACGACGACCTCGTCGCCCTTCTTCACCTTCATCGAGTCGCCTCACAAACTACGTTCGCCGACCCGATGAAGCTTCGAGCCTGCTGTGTCTTCTTGATTCCCTCGCTGCGCTCGGTCATGTCAGAGCACCTCAGGGGCCAGCGAAATGATCTTCATGAACTTCTTGTCGCGCAGTTCGCGGCCCACCGGGCCGAAGATGCGCGTGCCGCGCGGCTCGCCGTCAGCCTTGATCAGCACTGCCGCGTTCTCGTCGAAGCGGATGTAGCTACCGTCCGGACGGCGCCGCTCCTTGACGGTGCGCACGACGACCGCCTTGACGACGTCGCCCTTCTTCACACCGGCGCCGGGCAGCGCGTCCTTCACCGTCGCGACGATGATGTCGCCGATGCCCGCGTAGCGACGACCCGAGCCACCCATCACGCGGATGCACAAGATCTCCTTGGCACCCGTGTTGTCGGCGACTCTCAGTCGCGACTCCTGCTGAATCACTTCGACTCCCAGATTCCGTGGTGGCTTACTTCGCGCGCTCGAGGACCTCGACCACGCGCCAGCGCTTGGTCGCTGACAGCGGGCGGGTCTCCATGATCAGCACTCGGTCGCCGACGCCGACCTGATTGGTCTCGTCGTGGGCCTTGAGCTTGTTCGTGCGGCGGATGACCTTGCCGTAGAGCGGGTGCTTGACCCGGTCCTCGACGGCGACGACAACCGTCTTGTCCATCTTGTCGCTCACCACGAGACCCTCACGGGTCTTGCGGAAGCTCGTACGAGTTGCCCCTGATGTCTCGGTCATGCTGTTGCCTCTTCAGTAGGTGCGACGGACAAGCCGAGCTCACGCTCGCGCAGGATCGTGTAGATCCGCGCGATGTCGTGACGGACGGTGCGCAGTCGCCGGTTGTTGTCGAGCTGTCCGGTGGCCATCTGGAAGCGAAGGTTGAACAGCTCTTCCTTCGCCTCGCGCAGCCGCGTCTCGAGCTCGTCGTCGTGCAGCTCACGCAGCTCGGGCGTTGTGGTCGACATCAGATGTCACCGACCTCTCGCGTGACGATGCGGCACTTCATGGGCAGCTTGTGAATCGCGCGGGTGAGCGCCTCACGCGCGGTCTTTTCGTTCGGGAACGAGAGCTCGAACAGCACGCGTCCCGGCTTGACGTTGGCGATCCACCACTCCGGCGAGCCCTTGCCGGAGCCCATGCGGGTCTCGGCCGGCTTCTTGGTGAGCGGGCGGTCGGGGTAGACGTTGATCCACACCTTGCCGCCACGGCGGATGTGCCGGTTGATCGCGATACGCGCCGACTCGATCTGGCGGTTCGTCAGGTACGCCGGCTCGAGGGCCTGAATGCCGTACTCGCCGAACGCCACCCGCGTGCCGCCCGAGGCCGCGCCTTTGCGGCTCGGGTGGTGCTGCTTGCGGTGCTTGACCTTGCGTGGCATCAACATGGTCAGCTCTCCGTCTCTGCCGTGATCTCGGCCTCGGGAGCCGTGACCTCGGACGGGGCCTCAGCCGCGATGTCCTGGTCGGCCTCGGCCGCGGTGGAGATCACCGACTCCTGCACCTCGAGCTCCTCGACGGGCGCCTCGTGGATGACGTTCGCCTCGAGGTTGCTCTCGACGGGCTCGACGACCTCTGCCTCACCCGACGCGGCGCGGCCGGCATCGGTGCTGACGCCGGTCGTGCCCTGCGAACCGGAGCGGCGCGGACGGGCAGCACCCGCCGGGCGCTCGCGACGCTGGCGCAGCGCCTCGGCGGCAACCGCGGCCTCACGCTCGGCGCGCGATCCGGTCGGCACCTCGCCCTTGTAGATCCAGACCTTGACGCCGATGCGGCCGAACGTCGTGCGGGCCTCGTAGAAGCCGTAGTCGATGTTGGCGCGCAGCGTGTGCAGCGGGACGCGTCCCTCGCGGTAGAACTCCGAGCGCGACATCTCGGCGCCACCGAGGCGGCCCGAGCACTGCACGCGGATGCCCTTGACGCCCGGGCTCTTCAGCGTCGACTGCATGCTCTTGCGCATCGCGCGACGGAAGCTGACGCGGTTGGACAGCTGCTCCGCTACACCTTGCGCGACGAGCTGCGCATCGCCCTCGGGGTTCTTCACCTCGAGGATGTTGAGCTGCACCTGCTTCTGCGTGAGCTTCTCGAGCTCGCCGCGGATGCGGTCGGCCTCGGCGCCGCGGCGGCCGATGACGATGCCGGGACGCGCGGTGTGGATGTCGACACGCACGCGGTCACGCGTGCGCTCGATCTCGACCTTCGCGATGCCCGCGCGCTCCATGCCCTTGGTCATGAGCTTGCGGATCGCGACGTCTTCCTTGACGTACTCGGCGTACTGCTTGTCCGCGAACCACCGGCTCTTGAAGTCGGTGGTGATGCCCAGCCGGAAGCCGTGCGGGTTGACCTTCTGACCCATTACTTACGACCCCTCTTCGGCATGTCCACGACGCTCTCGACTTCGATCGTGATGTGGCTGGTGCGCTTGCGGATGCGGTACGCGCGACCCTGCGCACGCGGCTGGAACCGCTTGAGCGTCGGGCCTTCGTCGACGTAGGCCCGCGACACGATGAGCGTGTCGGGGTCGAGCGAGAAGTTGTGCTCGGCGTTGGCGATCGCGCTCGCGAGCACCTTCGCGACCGGCTCGCTCGCGGCCTGCGGCGCGAACTTCAGCACCGACAGCGCCTCTTGCGCGGGCAGGTCGCGGATCAGCTCGATGACACGACGCGCCTTCATCGGCGTCACGCGGACGTGCGTCGCCCGCGCGAACGCGGTGCGCACGTCGTCAGTGATCGGTTCAGTCATTTCGTGGCTCCGTTACCCGCGCCGCGCACGACGGTCGTCCTTGATGTGCCCCTTGAACGTCCGCGTCGGGGCGAACTCGCCGAGCTTGTGCCCGACCATGCCCTCGGTGATGAACACCGGGACGTGCTTGCGCCCGTCGTGCACCGCGATCGTCATCCCGAGCATGTCCGGGATGATCGTCGAGCGCCGCGACCAGGTCTTGATCACGCTCTTGGAGCCCTTGTCGTTCTCGGCGTCCACCTTCTTGAGCAGGTGGTCGTCGACGAACGGCCCCTTCTTCAAACTCCTAGGCATTACAGGCTCCTACCGTGCTCATGGTTCGGCTCCGCACTCGCTCCGCTCCTCGCGCCTTCGGCGCTGCGATGCTCACTCGCTGTCGCCTCACTATCGCTTCTTGTTGGTACGACGGCGACGGACGATGAGCTTGTCGCTCGGCTTGTGCCGGCGCGTGCGGCCCTCGGGCTTGCCGCCCGGGTTGACCGGGTGCCGGCCACCGGACGTCTTGCCCTCACCGCCACCGTGCGGGTGGTCGACCGGGTTCATGGCCACACCGCGGACGGTCGGACGCTTGCCCTTCCACCGCATGCGGCCGGCCTTGCCCCAGTTGATGTTCGACTGCTCGGCGTTGCCGACCTCGCCGACCGTCGCGCGGCAGCGCACGTCGACGTTGCGGATCTCGCCGGACGGCATGCGCAGCTGGGCGTAGGGGCCTTCCTTGGCAACGAGCTGGACGCTGGCGCCGGCCGAGCGCGCGATCTTCGCGCCGCCACCCGGACGGAGCTCGATGGCGTGCACGGTCGTGCCGACCGGGATGTTGCGCAGCGGCATGTTGTTGCCGGGCTTGATGTCCGCGCCCGGGCCGTTCTCGATCCGGTCGCCCTGGTTCAGGTTCTTCGGAGCGATGATGTAGCGCTTCTCGCCGTCCGCGTA
>DATGFB010000377.1:0-2519 GCA_035309605.1 Jatrophihabitantaceae bacterium | reverse complement strand
TCCGGGTTGGGTCGAGCACGACGCGTCCGAGATCTGGGCCAACACGCGTGCCGTGCTGGCCGGTGCCGCAGCGAAGGCCGAGCTGCGCGCCGGCGACATCGCGGCCGTCGGCATCACGAATCAACGCGAGACCGCCGTTGTCTGGGACCGCGCCACCGGACAGCCCGTCGCGCCGGCCATCGTGTGGCAGGACACCCGCACGCAGCGCATCTGCGACGACCTGGCGGCAGACGGCGGCGTCGACCGGTTCCGGCAGCGCACCGGCCTGCCACTCGCCACGTACTTCTCCGCGCCGAAGGTGCGCTGGCTGCTCGACAACGTCGCCGATGCGCGTGCGCGAGCCGAGAACGGCGAACTCGCGTTCGGCACGATCGACAGCTGGTTGGTGTGGAACCTGAGCGGCGGCGTGCACGTCACGGACGTGACGAACGCGTCGCGCACGATGTTGATGGACCTCGACACGCTGCGCTGGGACGCGTCGATCGCGGACGACATCGGCATACCGACGGCGCTCTTGCCCGACATCCGCAGCTCGTCCGAGACCTACGCCGGCGTGCGCGAGCCGGGACCGTTCGAGGGCGTGCCGATCGCGGGCATCCTCGGCGACCAACAAGCGGCGACGTTCGGGCAGGCGTGCCTGCAACCAGGCGAGGCCAAGAACACCTACGGAACCGGCAACTTCCTGCTGCTCAACACCGGCGCGGACAAGGTGCTCAGCCGCAACGGCTTGTTGACCACGGTGTGTTACCGGCTCGGCGAAGAACCCGCGGCATACGCGCTCGAGGGATCTATCGCGGTGACCGGATCGCTCGTGCAATGGCTGCGCGACAACCTCGGGCTCATCGCGTCGGCCGATGAGATCGAGACGCTCGCGAGAACGGTGGACGACAACGGCGGCGCGTACTTCGTGCCCGCCTTCTCCGGGTTGTTCGCGCCGTACTGGCGCCCGGACGCACGCGGTGCGATCGTCGGGCTCACGCGCTACGTGAACCGGGGCCACATCGCGCGCGCCGCACTGGAAGCGACAGCGTTCCAGACCCGCGAGGTCGTGGACGCCATGAACGCGGACTCGGGCGTGGCGCTCACCGAATTGCGCGTCGACGGCGGCATGGTGGGCAACGATCTGCTCATGCAGTTCCAGGCCGACATCCTCGATGTGCCAGTTGTCCGTCCGGTCATCGCCGAAACGACGGCGCTGGGCGCGGCGTACGCGGCTGGGCTGGCCGTCGGCTTCTGGACGTCAACCGACGAGATCCGCGCGAACTGGTCCGTGGGCAAGACGTGGCGACCCGCCATGGACGCGCAACAGCGCACCGAGTTGTACACGTCATGGAAGAAGGCAGTAACCAAGACCTTCGACTGGATGACGTAATGACCCGTGTCTGGCGCGCGGCCGCAGCCGCAGCCGCGCTTGTGCTCGCCGCCTGCGGCACGACGACCTCCGGCCATCCAGCCACCACCCACGCGAGCGAGCCGACCACCTCCACCACGGCTGCGAGCCCGACCACACCGCAGTCGAGCGCCGCGACGCCCGCGCCGCCCTCACCCAGGCCCACCGAAGACCCCGCGCATGCCCTGTTCGACGAGATGACGCTCGCGCAGCGCGTCGGTCAGCTGTTCATGGTCGACTGCCCGTCAACACGCATCGCCGCTGCGACCGTGAGCGCAATTCAGACCTACCACGTCGGCGCTGTCATTCTCGACGGCACCAGCTACCTCAGCGTTGCACAGACCGCGGCGCTCACACGTCAACTCGAGAGCGACAATCCGTCAGCGGCGAAGCTGTTCGTCGCGACCGACCAAGAGGGCGGGTTGGTGCAACGCTTGCGCGGCGCCGGCTTCTCGTCGATCCCCAGTGCGACGGTGCAAGGGACGTTCAGCACGGCGACGTTGCGCGCGGACGCCACGGTCTGGGGTGCCGAGCTGCGCGCGGCAGGCGTGACGGTCGACCTGGCACCGGTGCTGGACACGGTGCCCGCCGGCCAGGGCAGCAACCCGCCGATCGGCGACCTCGACCGGCAGTACGGCTCCGATCCCGCGACTGTCGCCCTACACGGCGTGGCCGTGGTGCAAGGCTTGGCGACGGCAGGTGTCGACGCGACCGCGAAGCACTTCCCCGGCCTCGGCCGCGTCACCGGCAACACCGACACCACATCCGGCGTCACCGACGACGTCACAACGCGACACGACGCGTACCTCGCGCCGTTCGCGGCGGCGGTCGCCGCTGACGCACCGTTCGTGATGATCTCGACCGCGATCTACGCGCGCATCGACGGCACGCAGCCCGCTGCGTTCTCGCCGACGGTCATCACCGGCATGCTGCGCGGCGATCTCGGCTACCGCGGCGTGGTGATCAGCGACGACCTCGGCGCCGCGGTACAGGTCAGCCACTACTCGCTCGGCGCGCGCGCGACGGCGTTCATCGCGGCGGGCGGCGACATGGTGTTGACCGTCGACGCGTCGCAAGCGGCGACGATGACCGCGGCGGTGCTGGCGCGTGCCGCGTCCGATCAGCGATT
>DATGFB010000376.1:0-5703 GCA_035309605.1 Jatrophihabitantaceae bacterium | reverse complement strand
CTCTGCGGCGCGACGAGCCAGCCGCGCGAGAACGGCCAGTGTCTTCGTCCGGACGAGCCGCAACGCAGATCGCACCTGCAGCTGCTCGACGTTCTCGGTCAGGTCACGGCTCGTCATGCCCTTGTGGATCTGCTCGTGACCGGCGAGTGCGGCGAACTCCTCGATGCGCGCCTTGACGTCGTGACGCGTCACGCGCTCGCGCGCCGCGATCGATTCGAGGTCGACGGCGTGCTCGCCCTGGTCGATGACGCGCTGGTACGCCTCGACCGCGCCGTCCGGCACGTCCACACCGAGATCTCGCTGGGCACGCAGCACGGCCAGCCAAAGCTGGCGTTCGAGAACCACCTTGTGCTCCGGCGACCACAGTTGCGTCATCGCGGCCGACGCGTATCGGCCGGCGAGCACATTCGGGATCGCGGGCTTCACCCGTCCATTCTCGCAGCCTGCAGCGCGATGTCCGTGCGGAACTGGCCGCCGGGCAGCTGCACCGAGGCGACGAGGTCATAGGCACGTACTCGGGCTTGGTCGAGCGTCGCGCCCGTCGCGGTCACCGACAGCACCCGCCCGCCGGACGAGACGATCGCGCCGTCGTCGCGGCGCCGCGTGCCGGCATGGATGACGCCGGTCTGTTCCGATCCGGTGACGACATCGCCCCCGCGGGGCGGGCCCGGGTATCCCGCGGCCGCGATCACGACGGTGACGGCGAAACCAGCGCGCCACTGCAGCGGCGGGACCGCGCCGAGCTGTCCGGTTGCCGCGGCGCGAAGCAACTCGCCGAGCGGCGAGTCGAGCAGCGCAAGTACGACCTGGGTCTCCGGATCGCCGAAGCGCGCGTTGAACTCCACGACGCGCGGGCCGCGTGCGGTCATCGCCAGCCCGACGTACAGCAGCCCGCGAAACGGCGCGCCGCGACGCGCGAGTTCGTCGATCGTCGGCTGGGCAACCGTGTGCACGATGTCGTCGACGACATCGTCGGCCAACCACGGCAGCGGTGCGTACGCGCCCATGCCTCCCGTGTTCGGACCGGTGTCGCCGTCGCCGATGCGCTTGAAGTCCTGCGCGGGCACCAGCGGCACGACCACCGTGCCGTCGGTGACACAGAAGAGCGACACTTCCGGCCCGTCGAGGTACTCCTCGACGACGACCCGCGTGCACGACGCAGCATGCGCGAGCGCTCCATCGCGGTCGGACGTCACCACGACGCCCTTGCCGGCAGCCAGGCCGTCGTCCTTGACGACGTAGGGCGGTCCGAACTCGTCGAGCGCTGCTGCGACTTCGTCAGGCGTGTCGCATACAAGCGCCGCGGCGGTCGGTACGCCGGCCGCGGACATCACGTCCTTCGCGAACGCCTTGCTGCCTTCGAGCTGCGCCGCCTGCGCGGACGGTCCGAAGCAGTCGATGCCGACGGCGCGCACCGCGTCCGCGACACCGGCGACAAGCGGTGCTTCAGGGCCGATGACGACGAGGTCAGCGCCGATCTCCTTCGCAAGCGCGGCAACCGCAGCACCGTCGAGCGGGTCGACGCCGCGTTGCTCCGCGATCGCAGCCGTGCCGGCATTTCCCGGCGCGCAGACCAACGATGTGACCGCGGGGTCGGCGGCCAGCGCCAGGCACAGCGCGTGCTCGCGCGCGCCGGAACCGATCACGAGGACGCGCACGAGCCGTCAATCTACCGACCACCCGCGATGATCAAGGACGCATCGTCGCCCTGGCAGCCGTGCGGCCTTGATCATCGCGTGGTGACGATGGTGAGGCCGGCGAGGGTCGGCACGAACACCGACGTGCCGTAGAGCGCTGGCGTCGCGAACCGGCTCGTCACACCGACCGCGACGTGTTCGCGCGATCGGCCGGTCGCCGGATCGAGCGCGTGTAGCACCCTGTCGGCCGTGTCCAACACCCACACCCGCCCGCCGCCGACGTCCGGCGATCCCCCGATCGCGTCCGACGCGTGCCAGAGCACCGCGAGATGACCGGACGCGTCCACGCGCACCGCCCGTTCGCCGTCGTCGCACGGCACGTACACCGTGGCGCCGTCGACGGCCGTCCCGCCGAACGACCGGCACACCGGCGCGGCCGACACCTCGCCGCCGATCCCGCCGAGACGGTCGCGCCGCAGTACGTACCCGATTCCCGACTTGCCCGCCGCGAACACCCACGGCCCGACGAACGCCGGACCCTGCGAGCCGAGATCACGATCGCCCGCGTTGTCCTGCGCCCACTGCGACGGCGAGAACGAGTCGAGCGGCCGCCCGGTTGTGCTGATCGCCAGGATCGAGTCGCTGAAGTCGTATGGGCTGCCGCCTTCGGCCGCGCCGTTGCCGACGGAGACAAGGAGCCGGCCGCGCTCGTCCACGGATGGACCGGGCGGCGCCCATATCCCGGCCTCGCGCTGGGTCGGCACCGTGTAGGCGATCGGCGCGCCGGTGCCGTCGACGCGCACCCCGATGAGGCGTCCCTTGTAGTCGCCGCAGTCGCCGGCGAGCCCGCCGAATGCGACCCACACCCGGCCGTCCGCCACTGTAAGCGCTGCGCGTTGCTGCATTGCTACGGCAGCCGCGCCGGGCAGGTCGAGGTTCCTGCGCCAGCGCACGGCACCGGTCGCGGCGTCGATCGCGACGAGTTCGTGTCGCACCGGCGCCGTGTACTCGGCGGCGGCGAAAACCGTTCCGCCCGAAACCACCGGCGTGCCCGTGATGCCGAGCGGGTCGATGTTGCCGCACGGTCGTTCGCTCGCGGGCGACGGCGTACCGAGGTGCGCCTTCCACAACTGCGCCGCGCGCATGTCGAACGCGTACACGCTGTCGTTCTCGGTCGCGACGAAGACGCGTCCCGCGACCACCACGGGCGAGGCGTAGACGGCGCCGTCGAGATTCAGCCGCGCGGTGACACGCAGCGCTCGCACGGCGGGCATCGACGTCGACACCCCCGTGCGTGCGACGTCGCCGTGATACGTCGGCCAGTTCGCAGGCGTGGCTGGAACAGCCGAACTGGACGCCGAGCGAGACGCCGTGGAGGCGGCCGACGACGCCGAGGTCGCTGCCGACGCCGCCGGCGGCGTCGTACGCGGCGAGTGGCCGGTGGTGGTGCAGCCCGCGAGAGCGAGAGCGAGAGCGAAAGCGACCGCGGCCGCACCCACCGACCCGCGATGATCAAGGAGTATTCGTCGCCCTGGCAGCCATCCGGCCATGATCATCGGGCGCGGGGTCAGTCGAGGAGGTCGCGGACCGCGATCGTTTCGTCGCGTCCCGGACCCACGCCGATGACGGATATCGGCGCGTTGATCATGCCTTCCAGCGCGAGCACGTAGTCGCGTGCGTTGCGCGGCAGATCGTCCAGCGATCGCGCCTTGGCGATGTCCTCGTCCCAACCGGGGAACGTCTCGTAGATCGGCCGAGCACGCGCGAACTCGGCCTGCGTCATCGGCAGTTCGTCGTGGCGCACCCCGTCGACGTCGTAGGCGACGCAGACCGGCACCTCGTCCATGCCGGTGAGCACGTCCAGCTTGGTCAGCACGAAATCGGTGACGCCGTTGATGCGCGTCGCGTAGCGCGCGACCGGCGCGTCGAACCAGCCGCAGCGCCGCGGCCGGCCTGTCGTCGTACCGAACTCGGCGCCTGCCATGCGCAGCAGATCGCCCTTGTCGTCGAGCAGCTCGGTCGGGAACGGCCCTTCGCCGACGCGCGTCGTGTACGCCTTGACGACGGCGATGACGCGACTGATGCGCCGCGGCGGTATGCCGCTGCCGGTGCATGCGCCGCCCGCAGTCGCGTTCGACGAGGTGACGAACGGATACGTGCCGTGGTCGACATCGAGCAGCGTCGCCTGGCCGGCCTCGAGCACGACGATCTGGTCCTCGTCGAGCATGCGCTCGAGCAGCAGCGGCGTGTCGGCGACCATCGGCCGCAGCCGTTCGACGTACCCGAGCAGCTCGTCGACGACCGCGTCGACGTCGAACGCCTTGCGGTTGTAGATCTTGACGAGGATCTGGTTCTTGAGGTTCAGCGCGCCGCTGACCTTCGCGCGCAGCACGTCCTCGTCGAACAGGTCCTGCACGCGGATGCCGATACGCGCCATCTTGTCCGCATACGTCGGGCCGATGCCGCGGCCGGTGGTCCCGATGCGGCTGCTGCCGAGGAACCGCTCGGTCACCTTGTCGAGCGTGCGGTTGTACGGCGTGATGACGTGCGCGGAGCTGCTGACGACGAGCCTCGATGTGTCGACGCCGCGAGCGTCGAGTGCGTCGATCTCCTCGAACAACACGCCGAGGTCGATGACCACTCCGTTGCCGATGATCGGCGTGCAGCCCGGCGTCAAGATGCCCGACGGCAACAGGTGCAGCGCGTATTTCTCCGAGTCGATCACGATCGTGTGCCCGGCGTTGTTGCCGCCGTTGAACTTGACGACCGCGTCGACCCGGCTGCCCAGCAGGTCGGTCGCCTTGCCCTTTCCTTCGTCGCCCCATTGGGCGCCGACGAGAACGATCGCGGGCATGCTGCACCTCGTCTCAGTACCGTCTGACGACAGCGGGGCCGCGCGGACGGCCCGGGCAAGGGTAGCCCTAGGGCATCAGGCGCTGGACCGCTTCGGGATCACAGTCGGCGAGCAACTGCGCACAGCGGTCGGCTTCGGCCTCTTCACCGATGGCCGCCGCGGCCCGTCCCAGCGCGTGGACCGAGCGAAGGAAACCGCGGTTCGGCACGTGCGACCACGGCACCGGGCCGGCGCCCTTCCAGCCGTTGCGGCGCAGCGCGTCGAGCCCACGGTGGTATCCGGTGCGCGCGAACGCGTACGCGTCGACGACTCGACCCTCGTCGAGTGCGCGTTCGGCCAACGCCGCCCAGGCGGCCGACGAGGCCGGATGCGCCGCGGCGACCGCGGCAGGATCGTCGCCTGCGTCGAGCAGCGCGGTCGCCGGGTCGTCGGGCAGTTTCGTGGGCGGGGCGAGCAGGTTGCCGTGTGACGTCATGCGCTCGTGCCCGCGCTCATCAGGTCTTCGCAGGCCTGCGCGACGCGCGCCGCCATTCCGGTCTCGGCCAGCTTGAGGTACGAGCGCGGGTCGTAGGCCTTCTTGTTGCCGACCTCGCCGTCGACCTTCAGCACGCCGTCGTAGTTGGTGAACATGTGCCCGGCGATCTCGCGGGTGAACGCGTACTGCGTGTCGGTGTCGACGTTCATCTTCACCACGCCGTAGTCCAGCGCCTCGCGGATCTCCGAGAGCAGCGAGCCGGAGCCGCCGTGGAAGACCAGGTCGAACGGCTTGTCCTTGCCGTACTTGGCGCCGACCGCGTCCTGGATGTCCTTGAGGATGGACGGGCGCAGCTTGACGTTGCCCGGCTTGTACACGCCGTGCACGTTGCCGAAGGTGGCCGCCAGCAGGTAGCGGCCCTTCTCGCCGAGGCCGAGCGCGTCGGCCGTCTTGAGCACGTCCTCGGGGGTGGTGTACAGCTTCTCGTTGATCTCGTTCGCGACGCCGTCCTCCTCGCCGCCGACGACGCCGATCTCGATCTCGAGGATGGTGCGTGCCTTCGCGGTCTCCTCGAGCAGCTCGACGGCGATCCGGAGGTTCTCGTCCAGCGGCACGGCGGAACCGTCCCACATGTGCGACTGGAACAGCGGCTCGAGGCCCTTGGCCACCCGCTCCTGGGAAATCGCGACGAGAGGGCGCATGAAGCCGTCCAGCTTGTCCTTCGGACAGTGGTCGGT
>DATGFB010000375.1:0-2592 GCA_035309605.1 Jatrophihabitantaceae bacterium | reverse complement strand
CCGCCGAGGCACTTGCCGATCACGATCGAGCTGCGCCGGACGGGCGCGACCATCATCTCGCGAAGGAAGCCGAACTCGCGGTCCCACACGATCGACGCGGCGGAGAACATCGCGGTGAACATGACCGCCATCGCGAGGATGCCGGGGTAGAGGAACGTCCGCAGGCTCAGCCCGTCGGTGCCGCGCGACGCGATCCGCGACAGGCCGGTGCCGAGCACGAAGAGGAACAGCAGCGGCTGGATCAGCGACGTGATCATGCGCAGCCGGTCGCTCGCGAAACGTACGACCTCGCGCTCCCACACGATCTTCACCGCGCGCAGTTCGCCCGCGAACGTCCGCGACGGGACATGCACTGCGATCGTCGCCGGCGGGGTGACGGTGGCCGTCATCGCGTCACCTCCCGCGTCCGAAGATCTGCGCACTGCGTCGCATGCGTTCGCCGGCACCCGCCTCGGCGTCGCGAATCGTCGATCCCGTGTAGGACATGAACACGTCGTCCAAGGACGGCCGCGACACGTTCACCGCGCGGATCGCGATCGGGAACTCGGCGAACAGCTTCGGCACGAACTCCTCGCCCTGTGCGACACGGAACGTCACCGCGCCGTCGGCGATCTGCGCCGGGATGCCGAACGTGATCTCGAGTGCGTCGATCGCGGCCGCGTCGTTGTCGGTCGTGATCTGCACACGGTCTTCGCCGACGCTCGCCTTGAGCGCCTGCGGCGTATCGAGCGCGATGATGCGACCGTGGTCCATGATCGCGATGCGATCGCAGTACTCCGCCTCGTCCATGTAGTGCGTGGTCATGAAGATCGTGATGTCTTCGGCGCGGCGCAGCTGGCTGATGTAGTTCCAGATCGAGGCGCGAGTCTGCGGGTCGAGGCCGACGGTCGGCTCGTCGAGGAACAGCACGCGCGGTGAGTGCAGCAGCCCGCGGGCGATCTCCAGGCGTCGCTTCATGCCGCCCGAGTACAGCCCGACCTTGGTGTCGCGCCGGTCCCACAACCCGACCATGTCGAGCACCTGGCGGATGCGACCGTCGACGACGTTGCGCGGCACGCCGTACAGCTCGGCGTGCAGCCGGAGATTGCGCTCGCCCGTCATGTAGGTGTCCAGCGTGGGGTCCTGGAAGACCAGCCCGATGTTGCGCCGGACCAGGTCGCGCTCGTGGACCACGTCGTGGCCCGCCACCAGGGCGGTGCCGGCGGTGGGCGTGATCAGAGTGCACAGCATGTTGATCGTGGTCGACTTGCCGGCGCCGTTCGGCCCGAGGAAGCCGAACACCTCGCCGGCCGGGATGTCGAGGTCAATGCCGCGGACGGCCTCGAGTTCGCCATAGCGCTTCACGAGGCCGCGTACTGCCACGGCGTCCGTCTGCATCGATCCTCGGTCATGTCCGGTTCATGCGGGTTGAGCGGGTATTGAACTGGTAAGGCATACCACTTCCGGCTGGGATCCGCCCCTGGCGGCGGGCGCCGGGCCGGTGTCTCGCCACGCCGAGGATGGATAGCGTTGGCTCATGCCCACCCCCGTCGATGAGACCAGTATCCGCCGCGCGCCCAAGGTTCTGCTGCACGACCATCTCGACGGCGGCGTGCGCCCGGAGACGGTCGTCGAGCTCAGCCGCGAGATCGGGTATGCGGCGCTGCCCGCCGACGACCCGGAAAAGCTGGCCGAATGGTTCCGCGGGGCCGCCGATTCGGGCTCACTGGAGCGCTATCTGGAGACCTTCGCACACACCCTGGCGGTGATGCAGACCGCGGACGGGCTGCGCCGGGTGGCTCGCGAGGCGGTCGAGGACCTGGCCGCCGACGGTGTGGTCTACGCCGAGATCCGCTGGGCCCCCGAGCTGCACGTCGAGGAGGGCCTGACGCTGCGCCAGGTCGTCGACGCCGTGCTGGAGGGCTTTCGGGAGGGCGAACGAGTCGCCGCGGCGGCCGGCAACCAGATCTGGGTCGGGGCGCTCGCCACGGCGATGCGGCACGCGGCCCGCTCGCTCGAGATCGCCGAACTGGCGGTGAGCTACCGCGACGCAGGTGTGGTCGGCTTCGACATCGCCGGCGCCGAAGCGGGCTTCCCGCCGAGCCGCCACCTCGACGCGTTCGAGTACGTGCGCCGCGAGAACTTTCACTTCACCATCCACGCCGGCGAGGCGTTCGGCCTGCCGTCGATCTGGGAGGCGATCCAGTGGTGCGGCACCGACCGACTCGGCCACGGCGTGCGGATCATCGACGACATCACGGCGGGCGGCACCCTGGGACGGCTCGCGCAATACGTGCGCGACAAGCGCATCCCGCTCGAGATGTGCCCGTCGTCCAACATCCAGACCGGTGCGGCGGCGTCGATCGCCGAGCACCCGATCGGGTTGCTGCGCAAGCTGCAGTTCCGCGTCACGGTCAACACGGACAACCGCTTGATGAGCGGCACGTCGATGACCCGCGAGATGCAGCTGCTCGTCGACGCCTTCGGCTACGGCTGGGCTGACCTGCAGTGGTTCACGATCAACGCGATGAAGAGCGCGTTCATCCCCTTCGACCAGCGCCTCGACATCATCAACAAGTACATCAAGCCCGGTTACGGGCTGTTGACGGCATA
>DATGFB010000374.1:0-2091 GCA_035309605.1 Jatrophihabitantaceae bacterium | reverse complement strand
AGATGTTGACGATGCTGCCCGAACGGCGAGTGAGCATGCGCCGGCTGACCAGCCGAGTGATGTAGATCGTGCCTTTCAGGTTGAGGTCGATGACCGCGTCGATGTCCTCGTCCGGCACGAGGCCGAGCACACCGTCGCGCGCCACGCCGGCGTTGTTCACGAGCACGTCGATCGTGTCCCACTTGTCGACGACGGCACGCACGAACGTTTCGGCGTCGGCCGGCTTCGACAGATCCGTCGCGACGAACAGGAACCGCTCGGCAAGCGCGGCGTCGGCCTGCCACGCCTCGACGGCGGGTGTCGACGACCGCGCGCACGTCGCGACGCGATCGCCGGCGTCCAGGTACGCCTGCACGATGCCCTGGCCGAGGCCGCGGCTGCCGCCCGTCACGATGACCGTGCGGGCCGTCATGCTCGCGCCCCGCGCGTCACCTTGTTGCCGGTCGTCTCGACGGTGTCGACGAACTTGATGCTGCGCGGGCGCGCAGCGCGTGGCAGGTCCGCACACGCCGCGCGTACGGCCTCGTCCAACTTCGTCGCGTCGGCGTCCGCGGACGCGACGATCTCGACGGCGACGATCGAGCCGGACAGCGCATTCGTGCGTCCGAACACCCGCACGAACTGCACGCCGTCGATGGCGCTGATGCGTTCCTCGATCGGGAGCGGATGCACCTTGACGCCACCGACGTTGATGATCTCCGTGGCCCGTCCGCGGAACTTCACGCGGTCGCCCACGATCTCGACGAGGTCACCGGTCGGGCGCCATGCGTCGGGGTCGATCGGCGGCTCGCCGTAGTAGCCGAGCATGCCGATGCGCGAGCGCACCCAGAGCTCGCCGTCGACGATCTTGATCGCGATGTCGGCGTCCGGGTCTTCGGTCAGTGCAGACAATGGCAGACCGTTGCGGTTGTCGCGGACCGAGCGCAGAGTGCCGGACTCGTTCGCGCCGTAGATCTGCGACACGCGCGCGCCCGGGAACATAGACGTGAGTTCGTCGAGCAGCCGTGACTGCACCGCCTCGCCGCTGAGCGTGATCTGCTGCAGGGGCGGCACCTCGCCACCGTCGGATCGCAGCTCGGCGACGACGAACCGCCAGTACGTCGGGGTGGCGCTGGCGTGACGCACGCCGAAGCGGCGCATGGCCACGATGCCTTCGCGGGGGCGGCGCGGCGTCGGTGCCACGACCGTCGCGCCCTCACCGAGCACGTGCAGCAGCAGCTGCAGCCCGCCGAACTGGTGCAGGCCGTACGCGAGCAGCCATCGCTCGCTCGGCTCGGCGCGCAAGCCGAGGAACGGACGCACCACCCGCGACCAGTCCTGCCGTGCGCCGCGGGGAAGCCCGGTGGTGCCGGTGGTCAACACGAGCAACGGACGCGACCGCGGAGGCGCCTCGGGAACGCTGGCAGATCCGCCGGCGACGAGATCGGCGATGCACAGGACGTCGATGTCGTCGCTGTCGATGTCAGTGCGCTCGCTGACGAGCACGTCGTGGTCGAATCGCCCGGCGAGCTCGAGCGCCTCGTCCACGGAATGGACCGGCGGGTACACGCACGCCTCGGCGCCGGCGAGCGACGCACCGGCGAGCAGCGCGACGATCCGCGCGGCGTCGTCGTCGACGATGCCGAAGCGGGTGATGCCGCGGTGAAGGAGGGCGGAGGCGACCGCATGCGACTCCGCGACGAGTTGCGGGTAGCTGACCTCGCGATCGTTGGTGATGATCGCGGGCCGCGGGTCGTCGACGAGCGCAGCGCGGCGCAGCAGCTCGATCAAGGCGCCGGGGTCGGGACGGCGTAGAACGCCAGGACGTCGCCGACGGTCTGCGGCATCGGGCCCGCGCTGAACGGGTCGGTGCCGTGCTCATCCTCGAGTGTGGCGGACAGCTCGGCGGTTTCGAGGGAGTCCAGACCCAGGCCTTCGGCATAGAGCGACGTCTGCGGCGTCAGGTCGTCGGCAGACTTGTTCGCCCGCGCCAAGAAGGTCCGGATCGTCTGCTCGATCTCGGCCTGCGAGTTCCCCATCTACGTCCTCCGTCGCTCGCTTTACGCGAAGATTATCCAGCTTGCCGGGTCCGTGCCGCGTCGAATACGCGTG
>DATGFB010000373.1:0-11871 GCA_035309605.1 Jatrophihabitantaceae bacterium | reverse complement strand
CACCGACTCGGCGGCCGATCGGTGGCCGATCTCGACCTCAGCATGCTGCGGGGCTGGCTCGCGGTGCAGCGGCGCAACGGCGCCGCGCGCGCCACGCTCGCCCGGCGCTCCGCATCCTTGCGCACGTTCACCGCATGGGCGCACCGCACCGGTCTCGCACCCGGCGATCCCGGGCAACATCTGGCCAGTCCGCGCGCGCATCGCGTGCTGCCGCCCGTACTCGATGCCACCGAGGCAGCGGCGGTCGTCGAGTCGGCACCCGAAGGCGACCCAACTCCGGTTACTCGACGCGATCGGCTCGTCGTCGAGCTGCTGTACGCGAGCGGCATCCGCGTCTCGGAGCTCGTCGGGCTGGACGTCGACGACGTCGACCGCAGACGCCGCGTGCTGCGTGTGCTCGGCAAGGGCGGCAAGGAGCGCACCGTCCCGTACGGTCTTGCCGCCGAGCGTGCGCTCGAGGACTGGCTCGCACACGGCCGGCCTCAGCTGGCGCGTGCGGGCAGCGGCGCCGCGCTGCTGCTCGGCGCTCGCGGCGGGCGCCTCGACCCGCGCATGGCGCGTTCGGTCGTGCATGCGCGAGTGCGCGCTGTCGCGGGCGCGCCTGACATCGGTCCGCACGGGTTGCGGCACACGGCCGCGACGCACCTGCTCGAGGGCGGTGCGGACTTGCGCTCGGTGCAGGAGCTGCTCGGGCACGCCAGTCTGGCGACAACGCAGATCTACACGCACGTCTCGGTCGAGCGGCTGCGCCAGACCTATCTGCGGGCGCACCCGCGCGCGTAGGCGAAGGCTCGTGCGGCCGGGTCACGACGGTGGCGCGCTCGGCGACCACGGCAACAGCCGCACCTCGCCCAGCGGCGACAACAACGTCATCGGATCGAGATACTCGGCGCCCCGTCGCGCCGCCCAATGGACGCAGCGGTCGGGTGCACACGTGCCGTGTGCGCCGAATACCGAGCCGAGCACCGCACCACGCGGCACGACCTGGCCGATGCGCACCGCGGGACGCAGGGGTTCGTATTCGGTGGTGAGCCCGTCGGCGTGTGCCAGCACGACGACGCCTCGTCCGGCCACGCTTCCGGCAAAGCGCACGATTCCGTCGGCGGCCGCGCGCACCGGGCCGCCCCTGGGCGTGGCGAGGTCGACGCCGCGGTGTCCCGGGCCGAAGCGGCCGGCGGGCGCGCGAAACGGCGCGACGATCACCGCCGGGGCGAGGACAGGCAGCGCGTAGCGCACGGCTGACGCGGAGCCGGCCGACCCCGCGAGAGCAGGCGACGTCGGCGCCGCGATCCGGACCGGGATCGCCAACGCGGTGAGAGCGAGCATCGCCAGCGTGCGCATAACGCCACCTTTACGCGATAACCGCCTGATTTCGGGACGTCGAACGGGCAACTGTGGATACCGACCGCGGTTGTGGACGGAGGATCCCTAGTCGCGTCCGACGCGGGCGGTAGGGATTTCTTCCGATGTCACGCGCGACCTCAGGCGCGCACTCTCGGTTCGGAAGGAGGAACGCAGACGATGAGACCCGGGCACCACGGCCGCGTAGTCCTTACCCCGTTCGCGACAAGCTGATCGACGCTGTCAGTGGCACGCGCGAAGATGAGGGCGTGCCCCGCTCAGTCACGCCCCTTGTCGGCCGCACGGCCGAACTCGCGACGTTGCTGGCTGCCGTCGACCACGCGGCAGACGGGGTGGCCACTGCGATCGTCGTCGACGGCGACGCGGGCGTGGGCAAGACGCGGCTGCTCGCCGAGCTGGTCGCCGAGGCGCGCCGGCGTGGCGTGCTCTGCCTGATCGGGCACTGCGTCGATCTCGGTGACGCGCCGCCGCCGTACCTGCCGTTCTCCGAGGCGTTCGGCCGGTTCGCGGCAGATCAGCCGGACGAGGTCGCGTCCATCGTCGCGACGTACCCGGCGATCGGGCGGTTGCTGCGCCGCCAGGTCGGCGAGCCTCGTCCGTCGGAAGATCGCGTCGAACGCGGTGACCTGTTCGAGTCGATCTTCGGCGGGCTCACGACGCCGGCCCAGTCGCGCTCCGTGCTCGTCGTGATCGAGGACGTGCACTGGGCCGACCAGGCGACGCGCGACCTGCTCGGCTACCTGTTCACGCGGCTGGACGTGCAGCGCATCGCACTCGTCGTCACGTACCGCAGCGACGACCTGCACCGCAGGCACCCGCTCCGCCCGACGCTGGCCGAGTGGTCACGGTTGCCCGGTGTCGACCGGTTGCACCTCGACCCGCTGCCGTCCAGCGAGGTGCGTTCGCTCGTGCGCTCGCTGTATGCGCGGCCGCTCGCCGAGAGCGATCTGCGCAGCATCGTCAGTCGTGCCGACGGAAACGCGTTCTTCGCCGAGGAACTCGTCGCCGCCGCAGAGCAGTACGGCGATGCGCAACAACTGCCCTGGCAGCTCGCCGACCTGCTGCTGGTGCGCCTCGACCGGCTCTCCGCAGAGGCGCGCGAGGTCGTACGCGTCGCTGCGGTCGGCGGCCGGCGCGTGTCGCACGAGATGCTCGCCGCCGTACTCGAGTTCCCTCCGCACGTCCTCGACACGGCGCTGCGCGACGCGGTCGACGCGCACATCCTCGAACTCACACCGAGCGGGCGCGGCTACACGTTCCGGCACGCGTTACTGACCGAGGCGATCTACGACGACCTGCTGCCCGGCGAGCGCGCCCGTATCCACGCGTCCTACGCCGCTGCGCTCGAGACCGGACGCGAGGGCAGCGCCGCCGAGCTCGCCCGCCATGCGCGCGCGTCCAACGACCTGCACACGGCATACGACGCGAGCATCCGCGCCGGCGACGAGGCGATGTCGCTCGCCGCGCCGCAGGAGGCGCTCAACCACTACCAGGCCGCACTCGAACTCGTGCCGCTCGTCGACGGTGCTGCCGACGACCCGGCACCGCTCGTGTCGAAACTGGTCGACGCCGCGATCGACGCAGGCCGGTCCTACCGCGGTCTGCGCCTGGCCCGCGCTGCTCTCGACGCGCTGGACGACGACGCCTTGCCCGTGACCCGCGCCGAGCTGTTGTACGCGTACGCGTCGGCCGCCCTGGCGGGTGAGGCGGACGAGGCGACGGTCAGCGCGACAGGCGAGGCGGTCATGTTGGTGCCGGCCGAGCCACCGTCGTCGTTCCGTGCCAAGCTCGCCGCGTTGCACGCGCGCGGGCTGCTGATCATGGGGCGCGAGGTCGACTCCGAGCGCTGGGCACGTGAAGCCGTCGAGATGGCCGATGTGCTCGGCATGCCGACGGCGTCCGCAGACGCCGAGGTCACGCTCACGTTGCTCAGCCGTCGGCGCGACAGCCCCGACGAGGCGGCGCAACGGTTGACCGCGCTCGCCGACGAGTACCACGCAGCCGGGCAAACCGCCGCCGAGCTGCGCACGCGATACAACCTCGGCGCGCTGTATTACGAGCACGGCGATCTCGAACTGGCCGAGCAGTCCTACCGAGCAGCCGTCGACCGGGCCCGCGAGGCCGGCCGGCCGTGGACCGCGTTCGGCATGGAGGCACGCGCCATGGTCGGGCTGTGTCAGTACTCGCGCGGCCACTGGGACGAGGCACTGCGCACGCTCGACGTCTCCGGTGAGGCCGCTCCGCCGCTCACCGAGGCGCTCTACGCGGCCACCGCGATGGCGGTGCGCGCGGGTCGCGGCGATCAGGCGGCGGTGCTCGACATGCTGCATCCGCTGCGGGCGTTCTGGGGGCGCGAGAGCCGGATCGCTCTCTACTCGGTCGGGGCGGCCATCGAGGCGTACGAGCTCGACGGACGCGCTGACGAAGCGCTCGCGGTGCTTGCCGAACTCGTCGCGACGCTCGCGGTGATGTGGCAGAACGAGTGGTTCCTCGCACGCATCCGGCTGTCCGCGCAGACGCTCGCCGTGCTGGCCGCCGCCGCGGTCAACGCGCCGCAGGCGCGGCGCCAGGCATTGATCGAGCACGGCCGCACGCTGTATGCCGACGGGCACACCAGCCTCGAGCTCGGCTTGCCGAGCGGTCGCAAGCTCGGCTCCGAAGGCGAGGCATGGGTTGCCCGGCTCGAGGCGGAGTGGGCCCGGTTGCGCTGGCTGTGCGACGTCGACCCGCCGTCGGAGGCGGAGCACGTCGGGTTGTGGCAGCGCGCCGTCGAGGCGTTCCGCAGCGAGGCGGTGGTCGAGCTCGCGCGCTCGCAGGCTCGCCTCGCCGCGGTGTTGCGAGCCGCCGGTGACACCCGCGCGGCCGCCGACTGCGCGACCGAGGCCGCAGCCGCCGCGCAGCGGCTCAGCGCACGCCCGCTCCTCGCCGAGATCGACGCGCTCGGCCTCGGCGTCGCCGGCACCCGCGCGTCCACCGCGCACCCGGACGCGCTCACCGCGCGCGAGCGTGAGGTGCTCGGCCTGCTCGTCGAGGGGCGCACCAACCGCCAGATCGGACGTCAGCTCTACATCAGCGAGAAGACCGTCAGCGTGCACGTGTCGAACATCCTGGCCAAGCTCGGCGTCGGCAGCCGCACCGAAGCCGCCGCGCGCGCCCGCCGCGAGGGACTACTCGCCGTCGCCGAGTGACGATCAGCCGACGCGGCGCACGATCTCTGCCGCGAGTTCGTCCGGCGCCTGGTCGGGCACCCAGTGCGTCACGCCGTCGAGCGGTACGAATCGATAGTCGGCGTCGACGAACGCACCGCTTCGTTGCGCCGCGGCACGCCGGAATGCGATGTCGGCCGCGCCCCACACGTAGCTCGTGGGCACGGTAACCCGTCCGACGCCCGCGGTGTCCTCGATCGACATCGCGCGGTACCAGTTCAGTGCCGCAGTAAGCACGCCGTCCTGCGCGAAGAACGCGACGTCGTCGTCGATCCGCGCGGGCTCGACAGCGTCGCCGTACACGGCGCGCAAGCCGGCACCGTCGTTGCCCAGCAGCGCAGACTCGGCGCGACCCGGCTCGCGAAAGATCAAAATGTAGCCGAACGCGTTGCGCTGCTCCTCGTCGACGGCGAGCACCTCGTTCAGTGCGAGCGGGTTCGGCGTCGACACCGCCGTCCACGACCGCAGCAGCTCGGGGTGGCGCGCGGCCACCTGCCAGCCGACGACCGCGCCCCAGTCGTGGCCGACCAGGTCCACCGGCGCGCCCAGCGCCTCGATCATCGCCGCGGCGTCGGCGACGAGCAGCGGCAGCGCGTAGTCGCCGACGTCGGCCGGCCGGGCACCTGCGGAGTAGCCACGCTGGTCGAGGGCAACCGCACGCAGCCCCGCGTCCGCGAGGCGGGCGGCCACGCCGGCCCAGCTGGTGCTGCGCTGCGGGAACCCGTGCAGCAGCAGCACGGTTCGCCCGCCGGCCGGTCCCCATTCGAGCCCGGAGAACGCCAGACCGTTCGCGGCGACCTCGATGGCCCGTCCGTCCGTGGCAGTGCCCATGCCGCCGACCGTATAGACTGGCGGGGCAGTCCGCTTCAGCGGGCTGACTTCGCGTGCCCCGCTCCTGAACGTCTGGGAGCTCGGCGGCCAGCCTCGGTCCGTCCGGCTCGTCCGAGCCGCCCGGCCTCCTGACCGCGACACCGGGCATCAGGGCAGCCGACCCACCCGGGCCGGCCGCGACAACCGAGGCCGCATGCGGCAGACCGTGACGAGCGGCGCACGCGTGCACGAAAGAACGAGGAGGACGCCGGCATGGCCGTCGTCACCATGAAGGAGATGCTCGACTCGGGCGTCCACTTCGGGCATCAGACCCGGCGCTGGAACCCGAAGATGAAGCGCTTCATCTTCACCGAGCGCAACGGCATCTACATCATCGACCTGCAGCAGACACTGAGCTACGTCGACAGCGCCTACGAGTTCGTCAAGGAGACCGTGGCGCACGGCGGCAGCATCATGTTCATCGGGACCAAGAAGCAGGCCCAGGAGGCGATCGCCGCGCAGGCAACGCGGGTCGGCATGCCCTACGTGAACCAGCGCTGGCTGGGCGGCATGCTCACCAACTTCCAGACCGTCTTCAAGCGCCTGCAGCGGCTCAAGGAGCTCGAGGCGATGGAGACGGCCGGCTGGGAGACCGCGGCGACCAAGAAGGAGCAGCTCATGCTCCAGCGCGAGAAGGACAAGCTGGAGCGCACGCTCGGCGGTATCCGCGAGATGAGCCGCGTGCCGAGCGCCGTGTGGGTTGTCGACACCAAGAAGGAGCACATCGCCGTCGGCGAGGCGCGCAAGCTGGGTATCCCGGTGATCGCGATCCTCGACACGAACTGCGACCCGGACGAGGTCGACTACAAGATCCCCGGCAACGACGACGCCATCCGTAGCGCCGCGTTGCTGACCCGCGTGATCGCCGATGCGGTTGCTGAGGGCAAGATCGCCCGCGCGGCCGCTGCGGCGAACGCCGGACGCGACGAGGCTCCGGACGTCCCGGCCGAAATCGGTGCCGACGAGCCGATGCCCGAGTGGGAGCGCGACCTGCTGCAGCCGTCCGGCTCCGCGGACGCCGCACCGACTGCCTGACACACGACACACGGAGAAGGAACACATGCCGAACTACACCGCCGCGGACGTCAAGCGGCTCCGGGACGCGACCGGCGCCGGAATGATGGACAGCAAGAAGGCACTCGAAGAGGCCGACGGCGACTTCGACAAGGCCGTCGAGCATCTGCGCGTACAGGGCGAGGCGAAGAACCTCAAGCGCGAGGATCGCGTCGCCTCGAACGGGCTCGTCGCGGCGGCCGAGGGCGCGATGATCGAACTGGCGTCCGAGACCGACTTCGTCGCGAAGAACGAGCAGTTCCAGACGCTGGCGAACGACATCGTCGCGCACTTCGCCGGCTCGTCCGCAACCGACATCGACTCGCTCAGGAGCGAGACGATGAAGGACGGCAAGACGGTCGACGAGAACATCCAGGGCCTGGCCGCGGTGATCGGCGAGAAGCTCGAACTGCGCCGCGCGGTCAAGCTCGACGGCACCGTCGCGACCTACCTGCACCGCAAGGCCAGCGACCTGCCGCCGCAGGTCGGTGTGCTCGTGCAGTTCGCCGGCGGCGACCCGGAGGTCGCGCGTGGCACGGCGACGCAGATCGCCGCGATGCGTCCCAAGTACCTCACTCGCGACGAGGTGCCGGCGGAGGTCGTCGAGGCCGAGCGGCGGGTGGCCGAAGAGACGACGCGCGCCGAGGGCAAGCCCGAGGCGGCGCTGCCGAAGATCGTCGAAGGACGGCTGAACGGCTTCTACAAGCAAGTCGTCCTGCTCGAGCAGGAGTCGGTGCGCGAGCAGAAGAAGTCGGTCCGGCAGGTGCTCGACGAGGCCGGCGTGACCGTCACCAAGTTCGCCCACTTCGAGGTGGGGCAGGCCTAGCCGCCACCAGATAGGGTTGCGCGAAATTGACGAAGGGGGCCATCGGATGACCGGGATCGAGTCGTCGGTGGCCCCTTCGTCGTCGGTTCTCTACCGGCGGGTGCTGCTGAAGCTCTCCGGTGAGGTGTTCGGCGGCGGCAAGGTGGGCGTCGACCCCGACGTCGTGCAGTCCATAGCGCAGCAGGTCGCCGAGGTCATCCATGCCGGCACGCAGGTGGCGATCGTCGTCGGCGGCGGCAACTTCTTCCGCGGTGCCGAGCTCAGCCAGCGCGGCATGGACCGCGACCGCGCCGACTACATGGGCATGCTCGGCACCGTCCTCAACTGTCTCGCCCTGCAGGACTTCCTCGAGAAGGAAGGCGTCCCGACCCGGGTGCAGACGGCGATCACGATGGGGCAGGTCGCCGAGCCGTACATCCCTCGACGCGCCGAACGGCACCTCGAAAAGGGCCGCGTGGTCATCTTCGGCGCCGGCGCGGGCCTGCCCTACTTCTCGACCGACACCGTTGCCGCGCAGCGTGCGCTGGAGATCGGTTGTCAGGTGCTGCTGCTCGGCAAGAACCAGGTCGACGGCGTATACGACGCCGATCCGAAGAAGGTCGCCGATGCGGTGAAGTTCGACTCGATCAGTTACGACGAGGTACTGCGGCGCGGCCTGAACGTCGCCGATGCGACCGCGTTCAGCCTGTGCCGCGACAACGGCATGCCGATCATCGTGTTCGAACTGGCCGACGGCAACATCGCGCGCGTCGTCCGCGGTGAGAAGATCGGCACACTTGTCAGCAACAGCGGCTGAGCGACGTCGAGCTGGACCTCAGAAGGAGCGCACGTGATCGACGAGACCCTCTTCGACGCTGAAGAGAAGATGGACAAGAGCGTGCACGTCGCCCGCGAAGAGCTGGGCGGCCTGCGTACCGGACGTGCGACTCCCAACGCATTCGCCCGGCTCATCGTCGACTACTACGGCGCGCCCACCCCGATTCCGCAGATGGCGTCGGTGAACATTCCCGAGGCGCGCATGGCGATCATCAAGCCCTACGACATGTCGCAGCTCGGCGCGATCGAGAAGGCGATCCGCGACAGCGACCTCGGCGTCAACCCGACCAACGACGGGCAGATCATCCGGATCGTGTTCCCGCAGCTCACCGAGGAGCGCCGCCGCGAACTGGTCAAGGTCGCCAAGCACAAGGGTGAAGAGGCGAAGGTGTCGATCCGCGCGATCCGACGGCACGCGAAGGATTCGCTCGACAAGCTCGCCAAGGACGGCGAGGTCGGCGAGGACGACGTGCATCGTGCCGAGGCTGAGCTCGACAAGCTGACCGCGAAGTACACCAACTCCGTCGACGACATCGTCAAGGCCAAGGAAGCCGAGCTGCTCGAGGTCTGATGAGACCTCGACCCTGTCCGCGACCGGCGCCGTGGCACGGCTAGCCGGACACCGGTCTCGGCCGGCGGTCACCGACGCTCCCGCGCCGGCCACCAATGCCGAGCCCAAGACCTCGCGCGCCGGACGCGACCTGCGCGCCGCGATCCTCGTCGGGCTGGGTTGCGGTGCGGTGATCATCGCGAGCTTGTTCGTGTACCGGCCGAGCTTCGCGGTGGTCGTCGGCATCGTCATCGTCTACGGCTGCTACGAACTCACGCGTGCGCTCGGGCAGTCGGGCATCCACGCGTCGTTCACGCCGATCGCGGTGGGCTCGGTCGCGATGCTCGCCGCGGCGTGGTCGCGCGGCACGAACGGCCTGGTCGTCGCGTTGTTGCTCGCGATCGGCGGCGTCTTGGTCTGGCGGCTCGCCGAGGGCGCCGACGGATTCGCGCGCGATGTCGGTGCGTCCGCGTTCGTGCTGTTGTACGTGCCGACGCTAGCGGGCTTCGCGGTGTTGTCGGTGCACGCGCACGACGGCGCAGGACGCATTCTCGCGTTCGTCGCGACGGTGGTGTGCAGTGACACCGGCGGCTACGCCACGGGGGTGCTGTTCGGCCGGCATCCGCTCGCGCCGATCGTGAGCAAGGGCAAGACGTGGGAAGGTTTCGCCGGCTCGGTCGTCGCGTGCAGCGCTGCCGGTGTGCTGTTCCTGACGCTGACGTTCCACCAGCCGTGGTGGAAGGGGTTGCTCTTCGGCCTCGCCATCGTCGTGACCGCGACGATCGGCGACCTCGGCGAGTCGATGATCAAGCGCGATCTCGGCGTCAAGGACATGGGCAGGTTGCTGCCCGGTCACGGCGGCATCATGGATCGGCTCGACTCACTGCTGCCGTGCGCCGCCGTCGCGTATCTGCTGCTGTCGTACTTCGCGCCGGCGTGATCGGTTGTCGGAGGTTCGTCGGAGTATGGCCCGATGTATGAGACCGCCGAAGAGCTGAACGCGATGCAGGCGCTGCTCGACGCGAGCTTCGAGCGCGCGTCCCCGCATCTGCTCGGGATCATGGAACCGCCACGGCGATTGACCGCCGCGCGCATAGTGGCCGAGGTGCCGAGCCCGGCTGTGCTGAACGTCGCCACGGTCACGGCCAAGGGCGAGCCGCGCATCTCGGCGCTGGACGGGCACCTGCTGCACGGGCGATGGCACTTCACGACGGCGGGCGAGTCGCCGAAGGCGGTGCAGTTGCGCGCCCGGCCGGCGGTGAGCGCGTCGTACACGCCGCGCGACGGGTACGGCATCTTCGTGCACGGCACCGCGGTATTCCTGCACGGCTCCGCACGCGACGAGCTCATCGAGCACTGCGATCGCGTGTACGGCCGTTCGCCGGAGACGTTCGGCGAGGGCATCGCATATGTGCGCATCGATCCGTCATGGCAGGTCGGATTCGCGTTCAGCGGATAATCGACCCAGCCATGACTTCGTTACCGCTCGTATTCGATGCACCGCGCCGTGGATTGCCGCCGCGGCACCTCGCCGACCTCGACTCGGCGCAGCGGCGCGCCGCCGTCGCGGAGCTGGGTCTGCCGCCGTTTCGCGCCGATCAGCTCAGCCGGCACTACTTCGCGCGGCTCGAGAACGACGCGCAGTCGATGACCGACGTGCCGGCCGCGCACCGCGAGCTGCTCGGCTCTGCGCTGCTGCCGCCGTTGCTGACCGAAGTACGGCACGTGGAAACGGATTCGGGGACGACGCGCAAGTCGCTGTGGCGGCTGCACGACGGAGTGCTCGTCGAGGGCGTGCTCATGCGCTACCCGGATCGCATCACAGCGTGCGTGTCGAGCCAGGCCGGGTGCGGCATGGCCTGCCCGTTCTGCGCCACCGGCCAGGGCGGGTTGACGCGCAACCTGTCGACGGCCGAGATCGTCGAGCAGGTCGCGGCAGCCGCCCGCACCGCGCGCGACGGCGAGCTCGGCGGGGGACCGGGTCGCCTGTCGAACGTCGTGTTCATGGGGATGGGCGAACCGCTCGCGAACTATGCGCGACTGGTTGCCGCGTTGCACCGGCTGATCGATCCGTCACCCGGCGGACTCGGTCTGTCGCAGCGCTCCATCACGGTGTCGACCGTCGGTCTGGTGCCGGCGATCGGCAAGCTCGCCGATGAGAACCTCAACGTCACGCTCGCGGTTTCTCTGCATGCGCCTGACGACGAGCTGCGCGACACGCTCGTCCCGGTGAACACGCGGTGGAAGGTCGGCGAGGTGCTCGAAGCGGCCGATGCGTACGCAGCGCGCACTGGCCGCCGCTACTCGATCGAGTACGCGATGATCCGTGACGTCAACGATCAGCCGTGGCGGGCTGACCTGCTCGGGACCTTGCTCGCGCCGCGGCTCGCGCACGTCAACCTCATCCCGTTGAACCCGACGCCCGGATCGGAGTGGGACGCGTCGCCCAAAGGTGTGGAGCGCGAGTTCGTCCGCCGGCTCCAGCAGCACGGCGTGCCAGTCACCGTCCGCGACACCCGAGGCCGCGAGATCGACGGCGCATGCGGTCAACTCGCGGCCTCGGGCTGAGCGGAACTACGCGTCGGCGAGTACGGCGTCGAACGCGAGTTCGTCCTCTTCGATGCTGGCCTGCTCGGCGGAACGAGACGGCCTGATCGCGAACGTGACGAGCAGCCACGTCGCGACGAGGAACGCGGTCGCAGTCCAGAACGCCCTGTCCGCGCCGTCCACGAACGCGCGCCGCGCGAGTGCAGCCGCCGTCTCACCGGCACGCGGGTGCGCTGTGACGTGACTGCTGACCGTGCCGAACACGGTGACGAGCACGGCGAGCCCGAGCGAACCACCGAGCTGCTGCATAACGTTCACCAGGCCGGACGCAGCGCCCGCATCCTCGGGAGCGACGCCGTCGATCGCGGTCGTGGTCAACGGTACGAACGCCAAGCCGTTGCCGGTGCCGAACACCACCAGCGGGCCGACGAGCGAGAAGTAGCCGCTGCTCGCGTCCAACTGCGTCAGCCACAACATGCCCAGCGTCGACAGCGTGATGCCGCCGATCATCAGGCGGCTCGCGCCGATGCGCTCGACGAGTACCCGCGCGCTGAGTTGCGACGTGACGAACACGACGGTGGTCAGCGGCAGGAACGCGAAGCCGGTCTTGAGGTCGCTGTAGCCGAGCACGCTGCGCAGGA
>DATGFB010000372.1:0-3319 GCA_035309605.1 Jatrophihabitantaceae bacterium | reverse complement strand
AGATCCAGGGCTTCTTCGACGGGCCGGTCGACCACCTCTTCGCGCTGCCGTTGCTGAGCGAACACATCCGATCTCGCTACGACGCCGAGGATCTCGTCGTGGTCTCCCCCGACACCGGCCGCGTGCGCATGGCCGAGCAGTGGGCGGACGAACTCGGCGGCAGCGAGATCGCGTTCGTGCACAAGACCCGCGACATCGACTCAGCGAACGAGGTAGTGGCGAATCGCGTCGTCGGCGACGTCGAGGGCAAGGTCTGCCTGCTGATCGACGACATGATCGACACCGGAGGCTCGATCACGAAGGCTGCCAACCTGCTGTACGACAGCGGCGCGGTCGACGTGATCATCGCCGCGACGCACGGCATCTTCTCCACGCCGGCGACCGACCTGCTCAAGAACTGCCGCGTCAGCGAGATCATCGTGACGAACACGCTCCCGATCCCGCCCGAGAAGCAGTTCGACAAGCTGACCGTGCTGTCCGTCGCGCCGCTGCTCGCCAAGGCGATCAAGGAAGTCTTCGAGGACGGCTCCGTCACGTCCCTCTTCCAAGGCCGTTCTTAGGCTCGCAGCGGCAGGTCTTGGGCTCGCCGCGGCCTGACGGCCGCGCGCTCCGCGTCGTGTCGCTTCGCGCCACAGCCGCCTCACGGCGGCAGGCTCCGCGCAATGCGAGCTGCTCTTCGCGCTAGCGCTCATCGCGTCGTTGTTACTTTGCGGCGGCGATTCTGACGAATGCTTCGAGTGGGAGGCGCTCACCGCGCTCGCCGGGATCCACGCCGGCCGCGCGCAGGACGGCTTCGGCCGCCTGCGCCGATCCGGCCCAGCCGGCGAGCGCCGCGCGCAGCGTCTTGCGGCGCTGGGCGAACGCGGCGTCGACGATCGCGAACACGTCGGCGCGGGTGACTCCGGACGCCGGCGAAGGCGCCGGATGCCGGATGAGCCGGACGAGACCTGAGTCGACGTTCGGCACCGGCCAGAACACCGCGCGCGGCACCGCACCGGCGCGCGTCGCCGTCGCGTACCAGGCAACCTTGACGCTCGGCACGCCGTAGACCTTCGAGCCCGGCGCGGCTGCAAGCCGGTCGGCGACCTCGGCCTGCACCATGACCAGCCCGCGGCGCAGCGTCGGCACGATCTCGAGCAGGTGCAGCACGACGGGAACCGCGACGTTGTACGGCAGGTTCGCGACGAGCGCGGTCGGCGGCTCGCCCGGCACGGATGCAAGCCGCAGCGCGTCCGCAGCGACGACGTCGAGCATCGCGCCCGGCAACCGATCCGCGACCGTCTCCGGCAGCTGCGCAGCCAGCACCGGGTCGATCTCGACCGCCGTCACCGGATGCCCGGCGTCGAGCAGCCCGAGCGTCAGCGAACCCAGTCCCGGCCCGATCTCGAGCACACGCTCGCCGTCATCGAGCGACGCCGCGCGCACGATGCGGCGGATCGTGTTCGGGTCGTGGACGAAGTTCTGCCCGAGTGTCTTGGTGGGACGCACGCCGAGTCGCTCGGCAAGCGCACGGACCTCGGCCGGGCCGAGCAGCGCGGGCAACGGCGTCAGGTCAGTAGTAGCCGTGACCTTGCCAGTACGACCAGGCCGCGCACGGGCTGCCGTACCGGCCGACGATGTAGTTCAGGCCCCAGGTGATCTGCGTCTTCGCGTCGGTCTGCCAGTCGGCACCCGCCGACGCCATCTTGTACCCGGGCAGCGCCTGCGGGATGCCGTACGCACCGTCGGGGTTCCCGGCGTTCACGCGCCAGCCGCTCTCGTGGTCGTAGATCTGCGCGAGGCACCCGAACTGAGTGTTCGCCTCGGAGCCCGGATACATCGGGTACAGCATGTCGAGCGCGATCTGCTGCGCCTGCGCCGGTGTCGCCATCACGCCGGACGGCACGGCCACCGGGGCGGTGCCTTGGTTCACGACCTGATTGACCGGCGCCTTCACCACCCGGCCGCTCAGTCTGGTGCGTCCGATGATCTTGCCGTTCTCGTAGACCACACCCCAGGTGATCATCTCCAGGCCGTTCTGGCCCTTGCTGACGACGACGGTCTGGTTGCTCGGCAAGGACGCGGTCTTGTGCACGGTCGTCCCGAACGGGATCACCTGCGTGGAGACGATGGTCGCGCTGATGCGTTTGTGAACCGTCACGACCATGTTGTCGACGAGCTCGGTGCTCTGCGGCGGATCGACGCTGTCCTTGCCGTACAGCGAGATGCCGAGGTCGTGAATGAGCTGGCCGACGGTCACATCGGTCGTCGCCACGTGGTCGGTCTGCCCGCCGGTGCGGATCGCGATGCTGATCGGCGTGCGGATCATCAGGTCCGTCGGCGTGAGCGGCAAGCGCTGGGATCGCGACACGGACGTGAAGTCGCCGGAGCCGTAACCGAGTTGAGCGAGCGCATCGGCCACGGTCGGCGCGGTGGTCCAGACGTCCTCGTGCAGGCCGTTCACGTCGAGGTGCAGCAGCCGGCCGCGGGCGAACACGATGCGGCCGCCGTTACGCACCGTCGCGGACGCGGCCGGCGCGACGATGTCGTGCGGGCCGACGCTGTAGCCCTTGCCGTGCAAGATGTCGGAGACGCGGTCGGCCGTCGTGTGCACGGTCGACAGGTTGCCGTCGACCACCAGGTGCACCGTCTTGTCGATGCCCTGCCAGGCGACGGTGCCGCTGACGACTCCAGCGATGACGGCTCCGTACAAGCCGTACTTGACGCTGCGCAGCAAGAACCAATTCCTCTCTGGACGCCCCCGACGGTCGTTCAGAAACGGTCACGGAACTGTAACGGACCGGTTCGGAGCCGGAACACCCGGCCCCGGAATCGGGGCATGTTCCTGCCTTGGGGGTTGCGCTCGAGCCCACCGTTCAGATCCCGGACGGAAGCGGCCCGGCCGAGCGCGTACACGCTTCGGCCGGGCCGGCGTCCCCGGTTTCCCGGTGGATCCGGCGCGTCTTCGGGGGGAGCGACGCGCCGGACGATCTTGTTACAGGTACTGGCCGCACACCGGCCACGGGCTGGAGCCGCGGGCCGCGTAGAGCCGGTTGGCGACGGCGATCTGCTGCTCGCGCGTGGCCAGGTCGGCACGCGGTGCGTAGGCACCGCCGCCGTTCGACAGCCACGTGCTGTAGTCGAACTGCAGCCCGCCGTAGAAGCCGTTACCGGTGTTGATGTGCCAGTTGCCGCCGGACTCGCACTGCGCGACCGCGTCCCAGTTCAGGCCGCTGGTCGAGACGGGCGGAGCCGGGACGGGCTTGGTGCCGACCCGCTGGACCTCGGTCTGCGGCGACACGACCGTCTGGCTGGACACCTCGGTCCGGCCGGTCAGCAC
>DATGFB010000371.1:0-4319 GCA_035309605.1 Jatrophihabitantaceae bacterium | reverse complement strand
TGGGTGCCGAAGCCGTCGTTCAGCGGTGACGGCAACGGACCCGGGGTCAGCCCGGTGCAGCCGTCGCCACAATTCCCGGGAACCCGCGACGGCACACCCGGACGTCCCCCGCAGAGCCCGGCCGCCAGCTCGCCGGTCGTTGCGACTCACCTGAACGCGCCGGACGCGATCGCCGTACTGCCCGACACCACCGCACTCGTGGGCGAGCGCACCACCGGGCGCATCCTGCGCGTGCAACCGCAGCCGGGCCAGCCGGTGCGCGCTGTCCGCACGCTGACCGGCCTGGACACGACCGGCGGTGGTGGCCTGCTCGACCTGGCGCTTTCGCCCAACTTCGCCGATGACAGCCTGATCTTCGCGCTGATCACGACGTCGTCGGACATGCGCGTCGTCGACTTCACGCTGACCGGGCCGGTGACGCCAGTGCTGACCGGCATTCCGCGCGGCGCATCCGGCAATGGCGGACGTATCGCATTCGGCGACGACGGGCGGCTGTACGTCGGCACGAATGACGCGAGCACACCGAGCCTTGCGCAGAACCCCGCAAGCCTCGCCGGCAAGGTGCTGCGCGTGACCGATGTCGGCACGCCGGCGACGGGCAACCCGACCCCGTCGTCGCCGGTGTTCACGAGCGGGCACCACTTCGTCGCCGGGTTGTGCCTGCACGCGGGCACCAACCAGCTCATCGAGGTCGAGCCGCGCGGCAGTGACGGGCTCGTGCATGTCAACGCGCTCACGTCCGGCGCCGACTACGGCTGGCCGTCGCCTACCGCGACCTCGCAGCGTCCGATCAAGACATTGCCCGCGAACCAGCAGTCACCCGGCGGATGCGCCGTACTCGGCGACACGCTGTTCGTCACGTCCCGCGACGGCGACGACCTGCTCAGCGCACCACTGTCCGTGCACAACGGCGTCGTGACGGTCGGGTCGTTCTCGGCACAGCTGAAGGGCACCTTCGGCCGGCTCGACACCGTCGTGGCCGCGCTGGACGGCTCGCTGTGGCTGACCACGTCGAACCGCGACGGGTTCGGCAAGCCGGTGAGCGACGACGAACGCGTGTTGCACATCCTGCCGTCGAGCATCGCCGCGTCATCGCCCGTCTGACCGAGCCGCTACGACAACGCGATGCCGACGAGCATCGCCGCAGTCGTCACCTCGATGAGCGCGCCGAAAACGTCGCCCGTGACACCGCCGAGGCGCACCACACACACCACTCGCAGACCGCCGGCGATCAGCAGCGCGACGACCTGCGTTGCCAGCCAGCCGGCAATGGACGCGTCCGCTGCTGCGGCCACACCCGCGGTACCCGCGAGCAGTGCGGCCGTCAGCGCACCCGCGACGACGGGACGCACCGAGCCCGCGACGAGCGCGCCGAACCCACCCGGACGGGCCGCTGGCACACCTGCCGTGCAGGCGATCACGACGGCGATGCGTCCGGTCGCGGCTGAGACCGCGAGCGCCGCCGGTGCGCGCCACACGTCGCTGCCGATGGCCGTGGCCAGCGCGGTGACGTCGACGAGCAGCACGCACGCCACTGCGACAACCCCGAACGGGCCGATGTCGGACTGCTTCATGATCGCGAGCGCACGTTCGGCGGGCGCGCCGCTGCCGAGGCCGTCAGCAGTGTCGGCAAGTCCGTCCAGATGCAGGCCGCGGGTGAGCACCGCGAGCGCGATCACACTCAGCGCCGCGGCCAGCAGCCCCGCACCTGCGCTGCGTGCGAGCACACCGGACGCGACCAAACCGGCGAGCCCGCCGAGCACGGCGCCGACGAACGGCAGCCAGCGCACCGCCGCCCGCGCGCGCAGTTGCGCATTGTCATGCCAGCGGCGCGGCACCGGCAGCGCGGTGAACATGGCGACCGCGAGCCGCAGGCCGGTCATCACCGCAGGCGGAGCGGGATGCCCGCAGTCACGAGCCACACTTCGTCAGCACTGGCCGCGAGGCGTTGGTTGAGCAGCCCGAGCGCGTCGCGGAACAACCGGCCGGCGGGCGCATCAGGAACGATGCCGCTGCCGACCTCGTCGCTCACCGCGATCACGAGACGCGGCGTCGAAGCCCACGCGCCCACGGTGCGGTCGACATCGCGCGCCAGCCGCTCGTCGGCATCCTCGGCGCCCGTCCACATGCCTGCTGCATCCATCGCCGCGGTGAGCCATGCCGTGACGCTGTCGACGAGCGCGGCGGGCCCGTCCGCGCCGAGCACGCTCGCGAGGTCCTGGGTCTCGAGGGTGTTCCATCCGGCGGGTCGTCGCTCGCGATGGCGCGCGATGCGTTCGGCCCATTCGGCGTCGGCGGGGTCGACCGTGGTCGTCGCGATGTAGTCGACCGCGGGCTCGTCCGCGAGTAACGCCTCAGCGTGCGCGGACTTGCCCGACCGCGCTCCACCGAGGACGAGGATGCGGTGAGCGGTCAACTAGGGCCCGTCCTTGTCGGTCACGCCCGCCCCGTCGAACGTCGCGACTTCGCGCAGCACTCGCACGGCGCTCTGCACGAGACCGAGCGACAGCGCAGCGCCCGACCCCTCACCGAGCCGTAGGTCGAGGTCGACGAGTGGACGCAGACCGAGGTGCGCGAGCGCACGTGCCGCGCCGGGTTCGGCGGATCGATGCCCCGCGACCATGGCCGCGACCGCGTCGGGCGCCAACGCCGCCGCCACCAGCGCCGCTGCGCCGGCGATCACTCCGTCCAGGATGACCGGCGTGCGCAGTGCCGCCGCGCCGAGGATGAATCCGGCGAGCGCAGCGTGTTCAAGTCCGCCGATCGACGCGACCACACCGACGGGGTCGGCCGCATCGGGGCGATGCAGCGCAAGTGCACGGTCTATCACGTCCACCTTGTGCGCGAGCATGTCGTCGTCGATTCCGGTGCCGCGTCCCGTCACGTCGGCGGCGGTTGCACCGGTGAACACCGCGATCAACGCGGCCGACGCCGTTGTGTTCGCGATACCCATGTCGCCGGTGAGCAAGCATCGGTTACCTGCTGCGACCAGGTCACGAGCTACTTCCACGCCGACCTCGATTGCGGCGATGGCCTCGGCGCGCGTCATCGCCGGTCCGATCGACAGATCCGCCGTGCCGCGGCGGACCTTGCGTGGCAGCAGACCAGGGGCGGCTGGCACATCGGCTGCGACACCTACGTCGACCACCACAACCTCCGCGCCGGACTGGGCGGCGATGGCGTTGATGACCGCACCGCCGGCGAGGAAGTTCGCGACCATCTGCGCGGTGACCTCCTGCGGCCACGGCGTGACACCCTGCGCGTGCACGCCGTGGTCGGCGGCGAAGATCGCGATCGCCGCAGGCGAAGGCACCGGTGGCGGGCAGGTGCCGGCGAGTCCAGCGAGCTGCACCGACACGTCCTCCAGCACGCCCAGCGAACCGCGCGGCTTGGTCAACGCAGCCTGCCGATCGTGCGCCGCAGCGACCGCAGTCGCGTCGAGCGGCCCGATCACGGCGATCGTCTCGTCCAGCACCGAAACCGCCTCCAGTCCGGGCAGCGCCCGGGTGCCCCACTGCTCTTGATGCACGGCCCACGACAACGGACGGCGGCGCGCCCATCCGGCCGTGGCCAGCTCGGGTTCGGCAGCGAACGCGTCGACGTAACCGACGCACAGATACGCGACGATCTCGACGTGCGGCGGCAGCTGCAGCGCTTCGGCCAGCTCGCGCTCGTCGAAGAAGCTGACCCAGCCGACGCCGAGGTCCTCGGCGCGTGCCGCCAGCCAGAGGTTCTGCACCGCGCACGCGGTCGAGAACGCGGCCATTTGCGGCTGCGTACGACGACCCAGCACGTGCCGGCCACCGCGCGTTGCGTCGCTCGTCACGACCAGGTTGAGCGGAGTGTCGAGAATCGCCTCGACCTTGAGCGCCGCGAATGCTTCGCGGCGCGCCGCCGGAAGTGACTCGGCATACCGATCGCGCTCACGCAGCACGATGTCGCGTACGCGCGAGCGCGTCTCGACGTCGCGGATCACGAGGAAGTCCCACGGCTGGCTGTATCCGACGCTCGGGGCATGGTGCGCTGAATCGAGCACGCGCGCGACGACGTCATCAGGCACCGGGTCGAGCCGGAAGCCCGAGCGGACGTCACGTCGGCTGCGCACGGCGTCGTACAGATCCATCAGAGCAACTCCCCCAGCGCGACGACGAACGCCGCCGAAGTACGGCGATCGCGCACCGCGACCCGCATCCAGTTCGGCGACAGGCCGGGGAAGGTGTCACCGCGCCGAACCGCGAATCCCTTGTGCCGCAGTGCGAGCCACGGCGTCTCGATCGGCGTGCGGACCAGCACGAACGATGCTGCGGCGTTGGGTACGA
>DATGFB010000370.1:0-2636 GCA_035309605.1 Jatrophihabitantaceae bacterium | reverse complement strand
AACGCGTGCGCGGCGAGGCGCTCGGCTGGCACGGCTCCGCGCTCACGGCCGGTGGCGCGATCGGCGCGCCGATCGCCGGCTTCGCGATCGACCGCGTCGGCTGGCAGGGCGGCTTCGTGGTCGCCGGGCTGGTCGGCCTGGCCGCCGCGATCGCGCTGCTCGTCGTCACGTCCGTCCGCCGCACCGAGCAGGCACCCGCCCTCGTCTGAGCGGTGTGCAAGGGTGAGGCAGTGCGTGATCTGACCGCGTTCATCGCCGGATTGCCGAAGGCCGAGCTGCACGTGCATCACGTCGGGTCGGCGTCGCCGCGCATCGTCGCCGAACTCGCCGCGCGGCACGAGGGGTCGACGCCGGTGCCGGCCGACGAGTCGTTGCTGGCCGACTACTTCACGTTCACCGACTTCGCGCACTTCATCGAGGTCTATCTGACCGTGGTCGACCTCATCCGCGATCCCGACGACGTCTGGACGCTCACCTACGAGGTCGCGCGCGAACTCGCTGCGCAGAACGTGCGCTATGCCGAGCTGACGCTGACGCCGTATTCGTCGATCGCGCGCGGCATCGCGGCGGACGCATTTTGCGAAGCGGTCGAGGACGCGCGGCGGCGTGCCGAAGCCGACTTCGCTACGACGCTGCGCTGGTGTTTCGACATTCCCGGCGAGGCGGGAGTGCCGAGCGCGGACGTCACCATCGACGTCGCGCTCACGCAGCGGCCGGACGGGCTGGTCAGCTTCGGGCTCGGCGGACCCGAGCGCGGCGTGGCGCGCGAGCAGTTCGCGCCGCACTTCGCGCGCGCCCGCGCGGCGGGACTGCACAGCGTTCCGCACGCGGGGGAGTCGACCGGCCCCGAGACGATCTGGGAGTCGCTCACGCACCTCGGCGCGGAACGCATCGGGCACGGCATCAACGCGGTCCACGATGCGCGGTTGCTCGAGTACCTGCGCGAGCGCCAGATCCCGCTCGAGGTGTGCCCGACGTCCAACGTGCGCACCCGTTCGGTGCCGTCACTGGCCGAGCACCCGCTGCCCGCACTCGTTGCGGCGGGCGTGCCCGTGAGCATCAACTCCGACGACCCGCCGATGTTCTCGACCACCCTCAATCACGAATACGCGATCGCGGCGGATCTCCTCGGCCTGGACGAGCGTGGCCTTGCCGATCTCGCGAAGGCCGCCGTCGAGCAGTCTTTTCTGGACGACACCGGCAAGAAGCAACTGCTCGCTGCGATCGACGACTACGTCGTTTCATCCGTCTCGTAGGCCGCACGGACTCCGGGGCCCAGCGCCTCGGCAAACGCGTCTCAAACGCGCTTGCGTCGGGCCGGCGAACTAACCTCGAAGCGTGCCCGATCCGTCCACGTACCGCCCGGCGCCGGGCACGATCCCGGTCGAACCGGGTGTGTACAAGTTCCGCGACGAGCGCGGGCGGGCCATCTACGTCGGCAAGGCGAAGAGCTTGCGCCAGCGATTGAACTCCTACTTCGCCGACGTAGCCGCCCTGCATCCGCGCACGCGGCAGATGGTCACGAGCGCCGCGTCCGTCGAGTGGACGGTCGTGCGCACCGAGGTCGAGGCGCTGCAACTCGAATACACGTGGATCAAGGAGTTCGACCCGCGGTTCAACGTCCGCTACCGCGACGACAAGTCCTACCCGTCCCTCGCCGTGACGCTCTACGAGGAGTACCCGCGGCTGCAGGTGATGCGCGGCCCGAAGCGCAAGGGCGTGCGCTACTTCGGCCCGTACTCGCATGCCTGGGCGATCCGCGAAACGCTCGATCTCCTGCTGCGCGTCTTCCCGGCCCGCACCTGCTCGGCGGGCGTGTTCAAACGCGCTGGTCAGGTCGGGCGTCCGTGTCTGCTGGGCTACATCGGCAAGTGCAGCGCGCCGTGCGTCGGGCGCGTCACGGCCGACGAGCACAGGCGCATCGTCGACGACTTCTGCGACTTCATGGCCGGCAGGACGGACGTGATGATGCGCCGCATCGAGCGCCGCATGGCCGAGGCGAGTGACAACCTCGAATTCGAGCTGGCCGCGCGGCTGCGCGACGACCTCGAGGCGATGCGCCGCGCGCTGGAGAAGCAGGCGGTCGTGTTCGGCGACGGCACGGACGCCGACGTGGTGGCCTTCGCCGAGGACGACCTCGAGGCCGCGGTTCAGGTGTTCCACGTCCGCGGCGGCAGGGTGCGCGGCCAGCGTGGGTGGGTCGTCGACAAGCTGGACGAGACGACGACAGGTGACCTGGTCGAACAATTCGTGACGCAGGTGTACGGCGACGCGGACACCGAGGACGGGTCGGGCATCCCGCGCGAGGTGCTCGTGCCCGCACTGCCCGACGACGCGCCGGCGCTGACGGAATGGCTCAGCCAACTGCGCGGCTCGAAGGTGCAGTTGCGCGTGCCGCAACGCGGCGACAAGCGCGCGCTGCAAGATACGGTGCGCCGCAACGCCGAAGAGGCGCTCGCCCGGCACAAGCTCAAGCGCGCGTCGGACTTGACCGCGCGCTCGCGCGCCCTCGGCGAGCTGCAGGACGCGCTCAGCCTGCGCACCGCACCGCTGCGCATCGAGTGCTTCGACATCAGTCACGTCCAAGGCACCAACCCGGTCGCGTCGATGGTGGTGTTCGAGGACGGGCTGGCCCG
>DATGFB010000369.1:0-2576 GCA_035309605.1 Jatrophihabitantaceae bacterium | reverse complement strand
CCCGCACGCCACGCCGACGATCGTCGCCGACGAGCGTGGCGTCACGGCGCAGGGCGCGCAGGTACTCGAAACGAGCGAGCTGCTCGTACCGAACGGCCACCGGCCGGTGCTCGCCGAGATCGAGCTGCCGGTCTAGACGTTCACCCCGTGCGTCGGCTGCACGGCGGCAAGCCAGTGCTCGAGCGGGAGGCTGCCGTGGCGCGCGGCGGAGATGCCGGCCTCGAGCAACTCCTCGTACGGAGTCGAGGCGAGCGTGCGGATCTGCGGACGGGAGAGGAACGCGGTGCGCTCGTCGGCGTCGAACTCGTCGGGGTTGGTTCCGGTGAGCCGGCACCACAGCGCGAACACCGTGGACTCGTCGGTCTGCATCATGGTCGCCTCCTCACCTTCGAGCGTCCGAGGGGTGAGTAGCGATCTTGGTTGTCGCAGGTGTCGCGTCGGCGAACGTTGGACGAACTGGCCGCCGCGACCTGCACGCTGCGTCAGATGACGGCGCCGTCGTCGTCCGAGTCGTCGCGCGTCGAGCGCAGCCGAGTGAACAAGATGTAGCCGGCGAGCAGCAGCCCGCAGATGCCGAGCAAGAAGGTGAGGTCGGTCGCCAGGCCGAAGCGGCCACCGAGACCGAGGATCAGGATCGATATCGCGATCAACGCCATCGCGCTGATCGTCGGCGCGGCCAGTCGCGGCAACGGCGGGGGCGGGGGCGGGATGTAGTGGTCGTCGTCGAGCCATACCGGGTCTTCGACCGGCGGTTGCGCAAGACGAGCGCGCCATTCGGCGTCCTCCTCGCGCAACTGCCGCTCCGCATCGCGCACCGCGGCGATCGTGTCGACGTGCCAGTCCGCGACGAGCGCCGCGAACTCGGCGTCGGTGTCCATGCCTGCCAGCGCGTCGTCGTCATTGCGCCGCGCTGGGGCCGCCGGCGCGTCACCGCCATTGGCACCGAGCACCGACGCCACGATGGTGCGCGCGTCGGATCGTTCGTCCGCGGCGACGAACAACCGCCGCATGTGGTCGTCCTCGGCACCGGGTACGGCGGTGAGGTACGCGGCGATGCGCGCGCGACCGAGGGTCACCAGCAACAGGTGACCCACGGCGTCGTCGACGTCGGTGAGTGGGACGTACGTCGGGGCGATCAGGCCGTTCGAGTCCGGACCGGTCGCGCCGTGTTCGACGGAACCGCTGCTCACGGAGGCGATCCGGCACTGCTCGGCGACGGCGTCAGCGACCGGATGAAGTCGACGCTGCCCGCGAAGATCGCCGGCGCGTCGTTGTCCATCGTCGCGACGTGGTAGCTGTCCTCGAGAACGACCTCACGCACGGTGGTCGACGTCGCGCCCGCCTGCAGCAAGCGCGCGGACAGCGGCTCGACGATGTGGTCCTGGCGGCTGCGGAACATGAGGATCGGCGCGGTGATCCGCGCGAAGTCGGTGCGCGTGACTTTCCAGAGCTCCTGCAGCGACGCGAACGCGACGACGGGAGTGCGATCGACGGTCGGTTCGACGACGCCCGGCTTCTTGATGTCGCCACCGATTCCCGGCCGCGACTTCACCGCCCACGAGATGTACTTCGCGAAGCGCGCGTCGAATCGTTCGGTCGCGTACGACGGGTTGACCAGCACGAGCCCGGCGACGTCGTCGCCCTTGTGCTCGGCGAGGCGCGTGACGAGCGTGGCGCCCATCGACAACCCGCCCGCGAAGACGGTGCTGCAGCGCGCCGCGAGCTCGTCGTAGGCGGCCTCGACGGCGCGGTACCAGTCGGTCCAGCGGGTGCGGTTGGTCTCCTGCCAGCTGTGCCCGTGCCCCGGCAGCAGCGGCAGCCGCACCGAGTACCCAGCTTCGGCGAGGTGCTCGGCCCAGGGCCGCAGGCTGGCCGGCATCCCGGTGAAACCGTGGCTCAGCACCACGCCGACCGGCCCGCCGTCGGCGGAAAACGGCTCGGCGTCGGGAACGGTAAGGGACGCGGCCACGGGCAGATCCTCACTTTCGGCGGCGGGTTCATTGTGCCTGGCGCGCCTACTAGGCTAGGCGAGGTATTGCGGCGGGCAGCACCTGAACGGACAGGGAGCGGGGCATTGTTCTACTGGCTCGCGAAGTTCGTCCTCATCGGGCCCGTGCTGCGCGGGGTGTGGCGTCCGTGGGTCGAAGGCATCGACAACATCCCCGACGACCGTCCGGCGATCCTGGCCAGCAACCACCTGTCGTTCAGCGACTCGTTCTTCATGCCGGTGATGGTGCCCCGCAAGGTCACGTTCCTGGCCAAGGCCGAGTACTTCACCACGCCGGGCATCAAGGGCTTCTTCTCGAAGATGTTCTTTGCCGGCGTCGGCCAGGTACCCATCGACCGGTCCGACGCCGATGCATCGCGCGCCGCGCTCAACACCGGCGTGCGCGTGCTGCGTGAGGGCAAGCTGCTCGGCATCTACCCGGAGGGCACTCGCTCGCCGGACGGGCGGCTCTACCGCGGCAAGACCGGCGTGGCGCGCATGGTGCTCGAGTCCGGCGCCGTGGTGATCCCGTGCGCGATGGTCAACACGGACGTGATCCAGCCGTCGGGACGGGTGTTCCCGAGGCTGC
>DATGFB010000368.1:0-12325 GCA_035309605.1 Jatrophihabitantaceae bacterium | reverse complement strand
CCGTATCTGGCCGTCTGGCCGTCCGTGGCCGTGCGTTACCAATCGAACAGAATAGATCCCACGTTCGATATGGACAGTCGGGGACACAAGAAAAGCCGCCCGCCCCTAATCGAACGGGGAGGGCGACAGACGAGTCGACCTGTAGACCGGGTTCTGTACCGACGCGAACGTCGGTGACGGCCATCCATCTAGGCCTGCCGTCGCCGGCAGGCTCGAGCGGTCTACCCGCAGACTCGGGCGGGCCGCCCTCGAACGTCTGCGCGATCGTCCTGTCGCCAGGACGGTCTTCTCGACCTTGCTCCGGGTGGGGTTTACCGAGCCGCCTCGGTCACCCGAGACGCTGGTGGTCTCTTACACCGCCGTTTCACCCTTACCAGCGCACGCGCTGGCGGTCTGTTTTCTGTGGCACTGTCCCGCGGGTCACCCCGGGTTGCCGTTAACAACCACCCTGCCCTGTGGAGCCCGGATCTTCCTCGGCGAGATCGGTTGATCCCGTCGCGGCCGTCCGGTCGACTCGTCCGTCGCAGAATGAATGGTACGCATGTCAGCAACCCGAAGCGGAGGTCTTGCGATGCCCGAACCGACCGGCGACGAACTAGAACGGATCCGCGAACACCGCGCCACGCTCCGCGCGAAGTACTTGCGCGAAGCAGGTGAGCGTCCTGCGTCGACGGCGCGCGGCGTGCACCACGCCGCGTTCATCTGCAAGGACGTCGAAGAGACGATCCGCTTCTACCAGGACTTCCTCGGTTTCCCGCTCGTCGAACTCGTCGAGAACCGTGACTACAAGGGCTCGAGTCATTTCTTCTTCGACATCGGCAACCGCAACCTGCTCGGCTTCTTCGACTTCCCGGGCTACGACGTGCCCCAGTACCAGGAGACGATCGGCGCGCTGCAGCATCTCGCGATCTCGGTGTCGGCCGAGCAGTTCGCCGCGGCGAAGGCGAAGCTCGACGACGCCGGCATCGACTACCTCGGACCGGACCGCGGTGCGGACGACAGCCTCTACTTCCGCGACCCGAACGGCATGGGCATCGAGCTGTATCACGAGTTGCTGGGCGTGTTCGAGGGCACCCCGCTGCTCGCGAAGTGATGACGAACCGCCGGTAGCCTCCGGCGGGTGACGGGTGCGGGCGCGGAGGTTGTCGCGGTCGCACTGCTCGCGGTGACGCTGGCGGTCGCGGTCGTGCGGCCGTTCGGTGCGAGCGAAGGTGTCGTCGCGGTTCCCGCCGCACTGCTCGTCGTCGGGTTGCACATCGTGCCGCGCGATGCCGCGACCCGCGAACTTCGTGAGATCGGTCCTACCGTCGCGTTCCTTGCGGCGATCCTCGTGTTCGGTCACCTGTGCGCACGGGCCGGCGTCTTCGACCATCTCGGCTCGGTCGCCGCACGGCTCGGCGCGGGACGTCCCCAGCGCCTCTTCGCGATCGTGGTCGCGATGGCCGCGGCGGTCACCGTGGTGCTCACGCTCGACGCGACGGTCGTGCTGTTCACGCCGGTCGTCGTCGCGTCCGTCGGCCGACTGCGGCTGCCGAGCCGGCCGTTCGCATACGCATGCGTTCGTCTTGCGAACAGCGGCTCGCTGCTGCTCCCGGTGTCGAACCTGACGAACCTGCTCGCCTTCAGCGCGTCCGGCTTGTCGTTCACCCGGTTCGCCGCACTGATGACGCTGCCGTGGCTCGCGGTGTGCCTCGGCGAGTGGGCCGGACTGCGGCGGTTCTTCGCCGCCGACTTCGACTCGTCGATCCGCGTTCCGGGGAGTCTGACCAGCGCCTGTCGCACGTCGGACTCCCGGGAGCCCGACGCCCCGCCGCGCTACGCGCTCGCTGTGCTCACTGCGACGGTGGCCGGGTTCGTGGGCACATCGTTCGCGCACATCTCTCCTGCGTGGGCGGCGCTGGGCGGCTGCCTGCTGTTGCTTGCCGCGCCGTCAGGGCGACGCTCGTCGCCGCGCGAACTGTTGAGCGCGGCCAGCGTCGGTTTCTGCGCGTTCGTACTCGCGCTCGCGATTCTGGTGGACGGCGTCACCCGGCACGGGCTGCACCGCCTGCTGATTCATCTCGTGCCGCACGCCGACACGCTCCCCGCGCTGGTGACAGCTGCGATCGTCGCCGCATTGCTCGCCAACGTCGTCAACAACCTGCCCGCGACGCTGGCGCTGGTGCCGCTCGTCGCCGGCAGTCCGGCACTCGTCCTCGCAGTGCTGCTGGGTGTGAACATCGGCCCGAACGCTGCGTATCCGGGTTCGCTCGCCACGCTGCTGTGGCGACGCACGCTGCCCAGGGAGATGCGCCCGCGCGCGGGCGAGTTCCACCTGCTCGGCGCGCTCACCGTGCCCGGGCTGCTCGTGGTGTCATCGGCGGCGCTGTGGCTGTCACTGCGCGCGATCGGGACGTGAGCGTGTTCAGTCGAGATGACTCGTGTCGTTGACGAGCCGGACGGAGCAGTTGCCGTCGGCGAAGTACTCGACGATCGACACCGATGCCGTGTCGAGGTGGATGCGGAACATGGCGATCGGTGGCGCGTCGAGCGCCAACCGCAGCAGCGTCTTGATCGGCGTCACGTGCGTGACGACGAGCACCGTGGCGCCCGCATGATCGCGCACCAGCCGGTCTCGCGCGCGTTGCACGCGTGCTGCGACCTCGGTGAAGGACTCACCACCCGGCGGCGCGGTTTCGGGCGCGGCAAGCCAGGCGTCGAGCTCGGCCGGGTGCGAGGTGCGCGCCTCGGCGAACGTCAGCCCTTCCCACGTGCCGAAGTCCGCCTCGGTCAGATCGTCGTCAGTGGTTACGGGTAGACCCAGTTCAGCCGCGATCACGTCGGCAGTCTGGACGCAACGCACGAGCGGCGAACTGATGACTGCGGCCCCGTGCCACGACGGCGCGCGCTGCGCGAGCGCTTGCGCCTGCCGCACGCCGCGCTCGTCCAGTTCCAACGCATTGCGACCGGAGAAGCGCCGCTGCAACGAGTGCTGAGTGGCGCCGTGACGCACCAGCACGAGCCGCGTCCCGCCGGACGAGGGCGGCACCCAGCTACCCGCGGGCACGATCCATCGCCTGGTTCGCCAGCTTGTCGGCGCGCTTGTTCTGCTCGCGCGGCACCCACGTGAACGTGACGTCGTCGAAGACCTGCCGCAGCGAGACCGCCGTGCGCACGAGGTCCCGCAGCGCGGGGTTCTTCACCTGCCACCGTCCGCTCATCTGCTCGACGACCAGCTTCGAGTCCATGCGCACGTCGACGCGCCGCGCGCCGAGTTCGGCCGCGGCGCGCAAGCCGGCGAGCAGGCCGCTGTACTCGGCCACGTTGTTGGTGTTGACACCGATCGACTCGGCGCGCTCGGCGAGCACCGTCCCGGTCTGCGCGTCGACTACGACGGCACCGTAGCCGGCCGGTCCGGGGTTGCCGCGCGAGCCGCCGTCGGCCTCGACGACGACGTGCTCGATGGCCTCGGCCGTCACAGGCCGGAGTCGCTGGTACGGATGAGGATGCGCCGGCAGTTGTCACAGCGCACCACGTCGTCGTCGGCTGCAGCGCGCACCGAGGCGAGTTCGCTGCCCGACAACTCGATGTGGCAACCCTCGCAGCGCCGCTGCCGAAGTATGGCTGCGCCGACGCCACCGCCGTGTTCGCGCGCGCGTTCGTACAGAGTCAGGAGGTCGGTCGGCAACGTGGCGGCGACCTCGTCACGGGCGGCGCGCCGACGGGCGGTTTCGGCGTCGATGTCGTCGAACGTCGCGTCGCGGGCTGCTATCAGTTCGGTGCGCTCCCCGTCGAGTTCCTCGCGCTGCCGGGCGAGCGAAGCAACGGCCGTGTCGAGCTCCTCGCGGCGTTGCATCACGTCGAGTAGCTCGTCCTCGAGAACGCCCTGCCGCCGTGCCAGCGTCGTGATCTCGTGCTGTAGGCCTTCGAGCTCCTTCGCGGGCACTCCGCCGCTCTGCAACCGTTGGTCGTCGCGCGAGGCACGCGTGCGGACGGCGTCGACCTCGTTCTCGAGGCGCCGCTGCTCGGCGGCGACGTCACCGAGCTCGGTTTCGGCCTGCACGGTCTCGCCGTGCAGCTCCTGCAGCCGCGCGTCGCGCTTGGCGACTTCGGCGATCTCGGGCAGTGTGGCGCGGCGGTGTGCGAGCTGGGCCAGCGCGGTGTCGGTGCCTTGCAGGTCGAGCAGGCGGAGCTGGGCTGCGTGGTCGGCATTCACGTGCGCGATGCACTCGATTCTTCAGACGGGGCGTGCAACGTCCAGGGATCGGTCACAAGCTCCGAAACCTGGACCTCGACACTAGTGCCGAACCGTTCGCGCAGACGAGCCGCCACCGCATCGAGCCACGGCGCCTCGGTAGCCCAGTGCGCGGCGTCGACGAATGCCATCGCCCCGGCGCCGCGTTCGGTGACGGCTTCGAGCGTCGCGTGATGCTTGAGGTCGGCGGTGACGAACGCGTCCGCTCCGGCTCGCTCGGCATCGGCGGCGAAGGGCCCGCCCGATCCCCCGCACACCGCGACGGTCGACACTGCACGGTCCGGGTCGCCGGAGGCACGAACGCCCCACACGGTTGGCGGCAGCGCCGCGGCGACGTGCGCCGCGAACTCGCGCAATGTCATGGGCGCGGCCAGCCCGCCGATGCGGCCGGTGCCGCGCGAGGTGGGTAGTGGGACTTGCGCGAGCAGGTCGAACGCCGGTTCCTCGTACGGATGTGCCAGGCGCAAGGCCGCGATCACATCCGCGCGCCGCGCGGCCGGCACGACCATCTCGACGCGAGTCTCGGCAACGTGTTCGACGCGGCCGGCTTCGCCGATCGACGGGCGAGCACCCGCACCCGGTCGGAACGTGCCGGTGCCGTCGCTCGTCCATGCGCACCGGTCGTAGTCGCCGAGGCGTCCGGCGCCCGCGGCCGCGAGTGCGTCGATGACCTGCTCGCTCTCAGCAACGGGGACGAACACGACGAGCTTGTCGAGGGGCGCGTCGGACTGGACAACCAGCGGACGCACGTCATGCAGACCGATGCGCGCCGCCAGCGCATCGGAGACGCCGGGATCGGCCGCGTCCGCGTTCGTGTGCGCCACGAAATGTGCGACGTCGCCGCGGATCATGCGCGCGACGAGCGCGCCCTTCGGGTCGTCGGCGGGCACGCCGTGGACCGCGGCCAGCAGCAGCGGGTGGTGCGTGATCAGCAGTTGCGCCCCCGTGTCGATCGCCTGCGCGACCGTCGCCGGCACCGCGTCGACCGCGAGCGACACGCGCGACACGGCCGACGACCGGTCACCGCAGACCAGCCCCACGGCGTCCCACGACTCGGCCCAGCGCGGGTCGTACCACCGATCCATCGCGTCGAGCACGTCGCCGAGCCTGGGCATGGTCGCGAACCTACCGCCCAGTGCCGCCATTGCCGCCCCGGTCCGCCCGCTCTGCGCAGACCGCCCGGATCGGTGGACAATGGCAAGAGGTAGCACCGGGAAAGGTGCGTGACGCAATGGTGCTGTTCGACGGCGTGCTGGGCCTGGTCATGCTGGGCCTCTGGATCTTTTGCATCATCGACGTCATCACGACGCCCGCTGACCGGGTGCGCAACCTGCCGAAGCTCGTCTGGCTGATCCTGGTCGTCCTGCTCGTCGACATCGGTTCGATCGCCTGGCTGGTAGCCGGACACAACTGGGCGCCGAAGCCCGAGACCTCGGTCGCTGCGCCGACCGGCGCGGGCCCGCGTCCGTCCAATCCGGACGATGACGAGGACTTTCTTGCCGGGCTGCGGGCGCGCGCTGAGGAACAGCGCAAGCAGGCTCGCGAACAAGGCCCCGACGGGCAACCGCCACACCCAGAATGATCATGATCATGGTGGATGTGGCACGTTCCTGTGCTGCAGCAACTGGCCGTTGACACCGCTCGTCCGTGAGGTAGACAAGGGCCATAAGGGCCACCGTCGGCCAGGCGAACTTTCGGGGAGTTCTCGTGGGCCAGCTCGATGCTGCACGGTCGGGCCAGTGCTGGGAGGGCTATGGCCTGACCCTGACCGTCACCAAGGCCGATCGGCTGCGCGCGAACGTCCGCATCGCCGGCGACCTGGACCTGGCCAGCGCGCAGTTGCTGAGCGCCGCACTCGAGCATGAGATCGACTCCGGCCGTCGCTACGTGCGCCTCGACCTGTCGGGGCTCGGCTTCGTCGACTGCACCGGACTCGAGGCGCTGCTCGAGGCGCACTGGATGTTCCTGAATCGGCGCGGCACGTTGATCCTGCTCGGCCTCACCCGATCGGCGCGTCGACTGTTCGAGCTGACCGGCGTCGACGATGTCTTGCTCATTGCGTCGGATCACCCGCACCTCGCGATGCCCGTCGCCTGATGAGCACGCCGGTGCATGCGCCGGTTATGCCACAACACGGCACTTGTGAGCGCGCCGTATAGCTGCGCTCGCTTCGAGATGCTGACTCCCAGGAGCGGGTTTACCTTGCGGATTGCCCCGCTGACCCACCGCTTCAAAAGGGAGGACCCACACCATGGCCAAGCATCTCGCGAGGTCTCGAACAGCACGCATCGGCGTGGCACTGTTGGCCACGCTCGCTGCGGGTGCGACCGCACTCGCGACGTCGCCCGCATCGCAGGCGAGCGTCGCGACACCGCCCGGCAAAGTCGTCGTGGCGAAGAACTCGACCACCACCGCGCGCTGCGCGCTCACGGTTCAGTCGGTGTCGTCCAACACGGGCGCGACGACGGTCAAGCTCAGCGCACAGGCTCAGCCGACCAACTTCTCCGGCTACTTCACGATCGTGTACTCGCAGACTTTCTGCGCGGTCTACGACCACACCGGCGCGTCCCTTCTCGCGAGCTACAACCACGCAACGAACGGACCGGTCAACAACAACACCAGCGTCATTGACACGCTCCCGTACGACTCGTCGTACATCGTGTGCACGCTGGGTCTCGCCAAGCTGAACAACGGCGATACCTCGAACACGGGAGCCGTCTGCGGCTGAATCAGGGGGCAGTGAGACAACGGCGTCGCGGCTTCGGCCGCGGCGCCGTTGGCATCCTGGGACGGTCGCGTCGAGTCGTCACGTCCAGACGGGCGCAATGCGCCGGCGATAGCCGCGCCCGAGGATCGCCGTGATGTGGAAGAGCACCGGCGACGGCAGCTGCGCACGCAGTCCCGCGGCGCGCATCGACGACGGGCAGCTGACGCGCATGATGCAGTGGTGGGACGCGAAGCACTGACTCGGCCGCTCCGGTGGCGGACCGCCGTCGTCGTCACGGCGGTGGCGTTCCTCGCGGCGTGCACGTCGTCGCGGACGCCCACGCACGCCGGGACGACGCCGGACAGCACCACGCCGGCGGGCTCGTCGACGAGCCGGACGCCGGCTCCGTCGTCGGTGGGCGGCGTGCACACGGTCACGGACGCGGCCAACGGCAGCACCGTCTCGCTGCACGTCGGTGACGAGTTGCGCGTCGTGCTGCGCAGTACCTACTGGGATTTCGGCCCGCTGCCGGCAGGAGGAGTTCTGACGCTCGCGGCCCAACCGACGCTTAGCGTCGACCCGTCATGCGTCCCGGGCGGTGGCTGCGGCTCTCAGTCCGCGGTGTACCGCGCGGGCCAACCGGGACGCGTGGTCCTGACCGCGAGCCGCACGTCCTGCGGCGAGGCGCTCGCGTGCTCCCCCGCCGCTAGGCGGTTCAGCCTGACCGTCGTCGTGGAGTGAGTGGCCGCTTGTGGGCGCTACTGGGATCGAACCAGTGACCGCTCGGGTGTAAGCCGAGTGCTCTCCCGCTGAGCTAAGCGCCCGTAAGGGCCGCGAAACGGCCCGTCACAGGGTACCCAGCGGCCGGCGCGTCACGCTGTCGGCAGGGTCGTTCGCCGTGTTGCGCACAGGCGTCTGGCCGGCGTCGAGCCACGCGGGCGCGATCCGGTGCGGCACGCCGCCGATCACGACGCAGCGGTAGCCACGCTGCTCGAAGGTGCGGTGATGGTAGCCGCACAGCAGCGTTGCGTTGTCGACCGTCGTCGGGCCACCCCGCGAGTACTCGCGGATGTGGTGCCCCTCGCACCACGCTGCAGGCACAGTGCAGGCGGGAAACGAGCAGCCTCCGTCACGCGTGGCCATGGCGAGACGCTGCGCGGCGGCGAAGAACGGTTGCGTCGATCCATACGCCTCGATGCGTTTGATCGAGTCGAGCACCACGGGATGTACCTGCGCATCACCGAGCAGCCGGCCCACGTGCTCGATGTTCATCAGGGCGCCGTGCCCGGTGCGCACCAAACCGTCACCGGGCGCCCGCGCGCGATGCGCGTCGTCGTGGACCGGTTGCGGCGGACGGCACAACTCGGCGTACTGCTGCAGGGTCATCGTGACGACGATCGTCGTGCTCACGCCGCCGGCCGCGGGCAGTTCGCCGGAGCGCAGCACACCGAGCAGGAGTGTGCGGAACCCGTCGTGCCGGCGCTGCGTCGCAGTACGCGGGTCGGGCCGGCCGTCGGCATCGGTGACGGGCGCCGCGAGCGGGTCGAGCACCGTGAGCAGGGCTTCGCCGGCGACGGGATCGAGGTGGAAGCGTCCCGACACCGTGCCGTCCGCGTGCTGACACACGTCCAGCGACCGGCGCCGTACTCGGTCGTCGTCACTGGCGAGGACGCCGTCCTGGTCGTACGTCTCGACCACGCGCCGCGCGATCAATTGCAGATCTCTCGGGTTGAACGTGCGCGCTTCGCCGACCAGGAACGTCTCGATCTCGGCATCCCGTTCAGCCTGCACGTCCAGGGGCAAGTCGTCGATCGCCTTGCTGACGATGTGCGCGTGCGCCGGCGAGATCTCCCCCGCTGCGCACGCCGCCGCAGCCACCGGGAAGATCGGCGGCAACTGGTCACTCGTCAACGTCCGCCGCGGCCCGAGCTCTCGCGCGGCCCGAACACGCGCGGCGGCTTCACCGGGGTTGATGCGCAGCAGTAGCGCCAGCAGTGTTGCGGTGTTCTTGCACGCCTTTGTCGTACGCGATCGGCGACGCGTCGACCTGCGCGATGAGAGCGTGTTCGGCCGTCACCGACACGCGCTTCAGTACCTCCCACTCGCGCAACGCCACGAGCACCTCGTCGTCGGACAGACGCGAAAGTTCGAGCGACCGGACCGCGTCGATGCCCGCGCGCAAGAGGTCGAACGCTGCGCGCGCGTCCTCCGGGAGGCGTACCGGAGCAACGGTGTCGATCACGAAGTCATCGTATGAGTCAGGTCTGACAAACGAGTTCGCGCGCATCGCCCGAGCCTTGGCGATGCCGCGGTGTCGGCCGGAGAAAACCCGCAACGGTGGTTCGGACCGACGCTCATAGGGTCCGTCGTACCGTGATGTCGTGCTGAAGACCCTGCGCCAGCCGCGCTACGCCGCGCTGACGGTGTTCATGGTCTTCATCGCCGGCGTGTGCATCGGGCTCGGCACATGGCAGATCGTGCGGCTGGGCCAGAAGATGGGCTGGAACGACGAGCTGCGCAACAACGCGCACGAAGCACCGCGCGCCGTCGCCGACGTACTGCCGATCGTCGGCAAGGCGGCCACACCGGGCACGCACGCGATCCAGTTCAAGCGCGTCACCGCGACCGGCACGTTCGACGTCTCACATCAGTACGTCGTACGCCTTGCCGACGTGAACAGCCAGATCGGTTTCTATGTGCTCACGCCGCTCGACACGCGCGAAGGGACCTTGCTCGTCGTCCGCGGATTCCTGCCCGATGCCGTGGCGCCCGCATCGATACCGGCACCTCCGGCGGGTTCGGTCAGTGTGATCGCACGCGTCGAGCCCGGCCAGTCACGCAACGACGACGCAGGACGGCTCACGGCCGAGCAGGTCGAATCCATCAACCCCGTGCAACAAGCCGCGCGACTCGGCCGGCCCGTCTACAACGCGTACGCCGAACTGCTCAGTGGTCAGCCCGGCGTGGGCTCGTTGACGCCGATCCCCGATCCGGATCTGTCCAACCCCGCGGGCGGCGCGGTCGAGCCGCAACACGTCGCCTACATCATCCAGTGGTTCCTGTTCGCGGCGCTCGCGCTGGCCGCGCCGGTTGCGATGGCCCGCGCCGAGACCAGGCATCGCGACGAACGCGACTTCGACGCGACCGAGACCGAGACCGATACCGAGACCGGGAGCGAGACAACCGAGGCAACACACGCGCCCGGCGCGGTCAGCTCTCCGACAGCGCCGCCCGGGCCCTCGCTCGACGAGCAGCGCGCTGCCAGACTTGCGGATCGCTACGGCAAGTCGGCGCGCACGCGCTGAACTACAGCGCCGCGATCGCCTCGCGCCAGGCTTGCGGGTCGCGTCCCACGCCCGGCGAGTTCATCTCCGCGAAGCGCACGATGCCGTCCTTGGCGACGAGGAAGGTGCCGCGATTGGCGAACCCGGTCTCGTCATTGAAGACGCCGTACAACTGCGCGACCGCGCCGTGCGGCCAGAAGTCCGCGAGCAACGGGAACTGATACCCCTCGCGTTCGCTGAAGATCTTGTGCGAGTACGCCGAGTCGACGCTGATCGTGACGACCTGCACCTCGTCGTTCTGGAAGGTGTCGATGTCGTCGCGCACGACGCACAGCTCGCCCGTGCAGATGCCGGTGAACGCCAAGGGATAGAAGACGATCAACACTGCCTTGACACCGCGCAGAGCCGAGAGCGTGAACCGCTCGTTGTTCTGGTCGCGCAGGGTGAAGTCGGGTGCGTCGGCTCCGACTTGGATCATCGCTTCGCTCCGGCCGCCCGCCGGCCGGCCAGGCGCGCGGCGGACCACTCCGGGCCCGCTGTTGCGATCGACGTCTGCGACAGTCCGGCGATCGCGGCCGCCTCGGCGATGTCGGACGGCTCGACGTAACCTGCCCTGCCGCGCTTGGGCGTCAGCAGCCAGATGAATCCGGACTCGGCGAGCGGTGCGATCGCATCGACCAACAGGTCGGCGAGGTCACCGTCGTCATCGCGATACCAGAGCAGCACGCAGTCGACGACCTCGTCGGAGTCCTCGTCTACGAGTTCCTCACCCGTCGAGTCCTCGACGAGCGTGCGCAGGTCGTCGTCGACATCGTCGTCGTAGCCGATCTCCATCACGATCATCCCCGGTTGGAGACCCCACCGCTCCGCGACACCCGGCATAGGTCCGGGCGGCGAGCCCGTGCTCACGTCGACAACCCCCTTCGTCTGCGTACGTTCTGCCCGTCATCCTGCAGTACGCACGAGTAACTCTCCAGCAGACCCTATCGGCTCGCGAGTGGTGTTCACTGGAGCCTGTGACGAGGGACCGCTTCAGCATCATCACGGACGGCATACCCAGCCAGCTGCCGGATATCGACCCGGGCGAGACACAGGAATGGGTCGAGTCGCTGGACGCCGCCGTCGACGCCGACGGGCGGCAACGGGCGCGCTTTCTCATGCTCAAGCTGCTCGAACGTGCGCGCGAACGTCAAGTCGGCGTGCCGGCGTTGCGCAGCACGGACTACATCAACTCCATCCCACCGGAGCGCGAACCGTGGTTTCCGGGCGACGAGGACATCGAGCGGCGCATCCGCGCCTACATCCGCTGGAACGCCGCGATCATGGTCTCGCGCGCGAACAAGCGGGTGGGCGTAGGCGGGCACATCGCGACGTATGCGAGCGCCGCGTCCCTCTACGAGGTCGGGTACAACCACTTCTTCCGGGGCAAGGACCTCGCGAGCGGTGCGGGCGACCAGATCTACTTCCAGGGTCATGCGGCACCTGGGATCTACGCGCGCGCGTTCCTCGAGGGACGGCTGACCGAAGCGCACCTCGACGGGTTCCGCCAGGAGAAGTCGCGCGCGCCGTACGGGCTCTCGTCGTATCCGCATCCGCGGCTCATGCCGGAATTCTGGGAGTTCCCCACGGTGTCGATGGGGCTCGGGCCGATCGGTGCGATCTACCAGGCCCGGTTCAACCGCTACCTGCACGCGCGCGGGCTCGCCGACACGTCGCAGTCGCACGTGTGGGCGTTCCTCGGTGACGGTGAGATGGACGAGGTCGAGTCGCTCGGCGCGATCGGCGTCGCCGCGCGCGAGGAGCTCGACAACCTGACGTTCGTCATCAACTGCAACTTGCAACGCCTCGACGGTCCAGTGCGCGGCAACGGCAAGATCATTCAGGAACTCGAGTCGTACTTCCGCGGCGCCGGCTGGAACGTCATCAAGGTGATCTGGGGCGGCGACTGGGATCCCCTGCTCGCTCAGGACAAGAGCGGCTTGCTCGTGCAGCGCATGGGCGAGGTTGTAGATGGCGAGTACCAGCGCTACACCGTTGAGCCGGGCTCCTACATCCGCGAGCATTTCTTCGGCAAGTATCCCGAGCTGCAACGGCTGGTCG
>DATGFB010000367.1:0-2243 GCA_035309605.1 Jatrophihabitantaceae bacterium | reverse complement strand
GAGCGAGAAGTGCCACGCGATGGCGCCGCGACTAATAGTCGCGAACGGGTCGGTGACGATGGATACGAAAGACTCCTGATCGCCGCGTCGGCACGTCAGTCGCGCGGTCGTTTCATCGGTGGAGAAGACGACGTCGTCCGGCTCTCGCGCGCGCTGGTCCTTCACTTCGAACAGGTCGGCGAAGTCGGCATTGACGATCATGGTGACGGTCGTTGCATGCGGGGTCGTCGAGGTGTTGCGCACGGTGATGTCCTCGCGCAGTCCGTCGCCGACGAAACGGCGGCGAGTGACGAGAAGCGTGCTCTCCGATTCGCCGATAGCGGGGGGGATCCGCGAGATGAAGGTCGCTGCAAACGGCTCGTCGCGCTGCACGTTAAGAGGCGCGAGCGCTTGGTTGTTGACGAGCAGCTGCCACTCGGACAGCACCCGGGTGTCGCGCACGAAGAGTCCTTGCGGGGAACCACCGGCCGTAATGTCGCCGCGTGCATCGCTGATGCAGAAGGTCGACCCCTCGACAAGAGTCGGCAACGTGCCACCGCCCACGCCGCCGCCGGGTTCGCCGGCAAACCGCCACGGCTCGTTCATCCGTCGCCTTTCATGCTGTCGCGCGCACGGGCTCTCCAACCAGACGTGGCTCGCGTCGCACGCAATTCGGCGCGCTGGCCAGTATCCGCCGATAGACAACGTCGTGGTCGCGGGCCATACGGGCAAGCGAGAAGTGTCGTTCCGCTGCGGCGCGGCAGGCTCGCCGGTCGATGTCAGTGACGTGCCGGACCGCGTCGACCAGTCCGTCGTTGTCGCTGCACAAATAGCCGGTGTGCCCGTGGTCGACGATCTCGGGCGCGGCGCCACGAGGACTCGCGATCACGGGAGTCCCGCACGCCAGCGCCTCGACCATCACGAGACCGAACGGCTCAGGCCAGTCGATCGGATTGATCAGTGCGAACGCGCGGCGCATGAGGTCGACACGGTCGGTCTGCGATGGCTCGATGATGAGTTCAACCGACCTATCCATCATCGGTTTGACGACCTCTTGGTAGTACTGGACCTCGGCCGGCTCCCGCATCTTGGTTGCGAGCACCAACGGGATCCCCGCACGGTTGGCCGCCTTGATCGCTCGATCGATGCCTTTGTCCGCGCTCATCCGCCCGACGAAGAGCAGATAGCCGCCGTCGCCCGGACCGAACTGGTGCACAGTCAGATCGATGCCGTGGTGGATGACCTCGGCGATGCGAACTTCTCGTGCGTGGCGTGCCTGGTCGCGGGAGATGGCGATCACTGGGACGCTGCGGCTGACTACCTCGAGGATCCGCCGATGCTCTGGCGTGAACGGGCCGTGGTGAGTCGTGACCACCGGTCCCCTCGGGTGGCGTTGGCTGGCGAGGAGCGGCCCGACAACCGTGTGGTCGTGGATGAGGTCGACGTGCGCCAGTGCTTCGTACGCGGCCACTACGTGCGCCGCCTCATCCACGCACATACCCATCGGCTCGCGAGCCGACGGGTAGAGGAAGTCGCGGCGCACCGGGCAGGTCGATTCCCCGACGGTGAACAGTTCGACGTCATGTCCTCTCGCGTGCAGTCCACGAGCGAGGTTGTCCACGACAACTTCGGTGCCGCCGTAGCGAGGCGGCGGGACCGGGACCCAAGGCGGGGCGATCAGGCCGATACGCATGGTGGGCCACCACGCTCGGCCGTAACCAGGCACCCGTAGTCGGCTACCCAGCGCGCGCCACAGTGCATGCAACGAAACTGCGGCCGTTCATCGTTCGGTACCGCGTCGAGGGCTGCGTACCCGCACGAGGGACACGTCCGCGGCGCGGCGAGGGCGTCGGCGAGGTCAAGTCGCGCCACATGGCCGGTCATGTCTGGATTGTTCTTCCGGACGCGTGTCGGTCTGCAGGGCCGATCTTCTCGTCCGCCACCTGCCGAAAGTCCTGTTCAGGGCGCGCACCGGCGGCCGGATCAGCTCGAGACAGGCAGGAGCAGTACCGGTACGCGCGCATGCTCGACGGTGTGCCGGACTGTCTCCGAACGCCCTTCGCCCAGGTTGCGCGCCCAGGCCAGCACGATCAGGTCGGTGCCCTCATCGGCGGCGACATCGACGACACTCTCGGCCGCGTCGCCGCTCCGCCACCGGACGGGTCCCCAGTGCGAGGCCCCGGACCGGGCCGCGAATTCGTCACGCCACACGGCCTCGGCGTGCTCAGGGTGATCCCACATCGCCGGCACCGTCGCGTCGCTGA
>DATGFB010000366.1:0-2587 GCA_035309605.1 Jatrophihabitantaceae bacterium | reverse complement strand
TTCGCGTACGCCGGCATGCCGTACCACGTCTTCGGCGCCAGATCAGGAGCCGTCTTCGTCACCGTCACATGGACACGTTCGGCGAGCGCGCGATCGGCAGGAGCCATCTTGGCGATCGCCGCGAGCGCAGCGTCGAGACCGTCCGCCTGCTTGGCGCCCTTCCTGCCCTCGGCGCGCAACTCGTCCGCACGCGCCTTCATCGCGGCGCGCTCCTGAGCGGTGAAGCCGTCGGACTTGGTCTTGGCGTTCGTCGCTGGCATGTCAAACCTCTCTACTGACGCACATGGTGCCCGGCGAAGTGCCGGCCTTCGCACACACGCTAGGCGCGGCCGCGGCGGCCGTGCTTCTCGATTCCTGATCGGATTGAGGTCAGCGCGGTACCGCGATCCAGCGCGCCGCGGTGATCGCGCTGCGGCTACGGTGAGGGCTGGGAGTCGTCATCAGGGAGCCGCTTCGCGATGGATCAGCAACCACCCGCAACGTCCGCGCCCGACCAGCCCGTCGACGAGGCGATCGTCCCCGTCGAGCATCCCGCCAAGGCCGCGAAGAAGGCCGCCGGCAAGAAGTCGGGCCCGAAGGCGGACAAGAAGCCTGTGGCGCCCAAGCACCCGACGCCGGACTTTTCGGCTACCGCGGTACCGGACGGCGCGGTACCGGACGGCGCGGTCGCGGCCGAGCCGGCCGCCGGCGCCGAACTCGCTGAGCCCGCGGCGGCCGAGGACGACCCGGGGTTCGTGCCGCGCCACCGCGCGCCCGATCCGGAGCCGGTCGAGTACGACCCGATCGCGCTGCTGCCTGCCGCTCCACCACCACCGCGCCACGGCGTCCCGGTGCCGTTGATCGCGCTGATCGTCGTGCTGCTGATCGCGAGACGGCGGCGGCGCAAGCGCCGTAGCGCCGCCGCTGCATAGCGCCACCCGGTATCGATGGCGCTCCGGCTCGAGATCGACACGGCCGCGCCGACTCCGCCGTTCGAGCAGGTGCGCGCGCAACTCGCCGCAGCGATAGCCAGCGGCGAGCTCCCGCCGCACACCCAGTTGCCACCGGTGCGACGGCTGGCGTCCGACCTCGGGCTCGCCGCCAACACGGTGGCGCGTGCCTATCGCGAACTCGAACTCGCACACCTCGTCGAGACGCGCGGACGCAACGGCACTGTCGTTGCCGGCACACCATCAGCGACTCGGGCACGCGCAGAACGCGCTACGCAACAGCACGTAACGCGTCTGCGCGAACTCGGCGTCGGTGACGCCGAGATTCTCGCCCTCGTGCGCCGCGCGCTCGAGCAGGATCAGCCTGGATCGAGCTAGAAAGCGCCGACGCCGTTCGGTGTGCCGTTCCCCGTCGGACCGTCGTAGCCGCTGCCACCCGTGCACAGATACGAACCGCTGCACGAGCCGTTGCTGCCGCTCGTGACGTCGTTGAGCGACGACGCGTGCGTGTACGTCGACTGCGCATAGGTGAGGGACGACGCGTTCGCCGCGAGCGCGTACACAGCACCGATCACCGGTGCCGCAACGCTCGTACCCCCGACCGTGCCCCAGCCCTTGAAGCACTGCCCGATGAGCTGGTTGAAGAACGGGCAGTTCGAGTCGTACACCGAGACGCCGGTGTTGGGGTCGGCGACCGCGGACACGTCGGCCACGGTGCGGTTGCTGCACGCCGCCTTCGGCTCCCATGACTGCGCGGTCTCGTACTTGGAGCAACCGCTGCCGGCACCGCTCCACACCGTCTCGCTCCAGCCACGCGCGTTGCTCGCACGTGTGAGCGACGTGCCGCCCACGGCCGTCACGTACGGCGACGCGGCCGGGTATTCGACGCCATAGCCGGAGTCACCGCTGCTGACCGTGATCGCCACGCCCGGGTGGTTGAAGTGCACGTTGCTGCTCGGGTCGGTCGACGTCTCACTGCCGCCGTAGCTGTTCGACACGACGCTGGCGCCGAGTGCCACCGCGGTGTCGACCGCCTTGTACAGGTTGGCGTTCTGGTTGTTCGTCGCTTCGACGAGCAGGATGTGGCAGGTCGGGCAGACCGCGGACACCATCTCGATGTCGAGGCTGATCTCCAGCGCCCAGCCCGGGTTGTTCGCCGGGTACGAACCCTGCACGCCGTTCTGGTTCACCTTCTTGAAGCAGCCGTTGGCGGTCGTGCATGAAGACAGGCCGTAGAACGAGCGGTAGACGCCGAGATCGGCCTCGGCCGTCTTGTCGTCGTAGGCGTCGACGATCGCGACCGTCTGCGTCGACGCGCTCGTCGGCAGTGCGTACGCGCTGCGCAGGTCGGCCGGTCCGTAGCCCGTCGGCGCCGCGGCGGCGAACGGCCGCGCGTGCGAATCTGCCAGCACCGACAGGTTGCAGTGGCTGTGGCCGAGACTGAGGTCGAGGCCGCAGGCGCCGAGGATCGGATGCAGCGCCGTACGTGGCGCGGCCGCTCCGGTGGGCGAGGGCGCGACAACGAGCGCCGCTGCGCCCACGAGCACCCCGACGGCGAGCAGAGAACGCAGACGCATCGTGCCTCCCAAATGTCCGATTTTGACCGGAAACCTACACCCCGACAGGTCAAACGGAAGTAACCCGACGTCGTCGCGGCG
>DATGFB010000365.1:0-4033 GCA_035309605.1 Jatrophihabitantaceae bacterium | reverse complement strand
CTCGCGCGACCAGGCGAAGGAGGCGATCGTGTCGCGCGGCGGCAAAGCGGCCGGCTCGGTGTCGAAGAACACCGATTTCGTCATCATCGGCGACAACGCGGGCAGCAAGGCCGAAAAGGCCGAACAGCTCGGCGTGCAGATCCTCGACGAAGCCGGCTTCGTCGCGTTGATCGAGCGCGGGCCCGACGCAGTGCGCTAACGCGGGTCGCTGCGGTCGAGGTTCCAGTGCCGCGACGTGGCGGAGAAGTACTGGCCGTTCTCGCGTCGATACACGGCGAATCGCGAGATCACGCGTTGGCCGCCCTCGTTGTCGCCGTAGAGGATCTCGATGGCGAACGGCGAAACGGTCGTGACGATGCGGCGCGCTTCGTCGAACTCAGGTGTGCCGGCTTCGCGATACGCGCCTTGCCAGAAGCCGACGTCGCCGGCCGGGACGTAGATGTCGCGCGTGAGTCGACGGAAGTCCGACGGGTCGTGGTTACCGTCCTCCGGCACCGAGCGTGGATCCGCGATGAGCTTCCAGCCGTGCAAGATCGCCATCCCCGTGCCGACGTTGCGCAACGACATCACGAGGTAGATCGCTTCGTCGCTGACGTCGATCACGGCCGCGCTACCTTCGACCTTGAACCACTTCTCGTCCTGGAACCCGACCTTCTGCGGTGGGTCGTCCATGCGCGACGACATCAGGACGGGGCGGAGCCCGGCAAGCAGCGAACGTTCGGCTGCGCGTGCCGCACGGTTGGCAGAACGTACCGACGCGAACGTCGCTATGGCGAGGACGAGCGTTCCGCCCGCGGTCGCGAGTGACGAGATCGTCGCCCAATCGGCGGCCATGCGACCACGCTATCGGCCGTCGAGGTAGCTCACGCCGGTGAGCCGTTCCGACAGGTCCCACAGGCCGCGCGCCACATCGGCATCGCGCGCACGTCGACTGGATCCGACGCGGCGCGGATAGCCGCGCATCTCGCCCGGCCAGCTCGGCCCGATGTACGTACCGCCAGGGATGTCGACGGTCGCCGCGTACAGAGTGGTCAGCGCTCCGACGCGCGCCGGCTGCGCCGCACCGATGCGATCCCCGAGTGCCATCAACCAACTCAACGGTGGCCGGGTGTAATTCGAATTGATCTCGGTGCGCGAGTAACCGGGGTGTGCCGCGACCGAACGCACCGCCGAACCGGACGCGGCAAGCCGGCGTTGCAACTCGTACGCGAACAGCAGGTTGGCGAGCTTCGACTGCGCGTAGGCGGGCCACCGTCGATATTCGCGCTGCGTCCAGTTGGGGTCGCCGAGATCGATGCGGCCGAAGCGGTGTGCGGGGCTCGACACCGTGACGACACGTTCACGAATGCGCCCGAGCAGCAGGCCGGTCAGCGCGAAGTGGCCGAGGTGGTTGGTGCCGAACTGCAGCTCGAAACCGTCTGCGGTCGTGCCGCGCGGCACCGCCATCACGCCCGCGTTGTTGACGAGCACGTCCAGCGCGTCGATGTCGTCGGCGAAGGCATGCACCGACGCGAGGTCGGCGAGGTCGAGGCGACGGACTTCGACGCGGCCGGTCATCGTCGCCGCGGCGGCCTTGCCCTTGCGTACGTCCCGGCAGGCGAGCACGACGTCCGCGCCCGCCGCGGCAAGCTCGGCTGCGGCGGCTTTGCCGAGGCCGCTGTTGGCACCCGTCACGACGACCCGGCGCCCTGCCTGCGGCGGCATGTCGCGCGTCGTCCACTTCGCCACCCGGGCAGCCTAAAGCCTCCCGGTGACTGGTCACTTTCGCGCCGACTGGTCACTTGCAAGTGACCAGTCATGGCGCTAAGTGACCAGTCAACGTAGGGGTCAGTCGGCGGAGACGGTGGCGGCGAGCGCAGCGAGGTGGCGCAGCCGCAGTAGTTCCGTCGGCAGCCAACGCAACGCCGTCCGGCCGAGCAGCAACGCAGCGTCACCGACGGGAGCGACGGCTACTTCGAAGCCGAGCCGCGACCAGTCCGCCGGCGCCCACGCCTGGTCCACGTCGATGGCGCGCACCGGCTCGGGCGGCCACCACGGCGCGGCCAGTTCCTTCACCTCGGGCGCCGCGCCGCCGGAAGCGAGCACTCGTGAGATGCCATCGCTGTCCGGCGCGTCCACCACGAGTGCCCACCCGGCGCGGAAGATGCGCGTGACTCCGTCGGCGAGCACCTCGTGCGGATGCACGGGACGTTCGGCGAGCGACTCGAGCAGTTCGAGTTCGCGGTGCGGGTCGATCTGGCCCGCGTACGGGCGGATCGATTCGACCTGCACCCCAGGTACGGTCGCGGCGGCGGTGACCAGCGAGTCGGCGAGCCGGTCGGGCGGCACCTCGACGACGATGTCGTCCGTCGCCTGGCCCGGTGAGCGCTCAATGACGTCGAGGCTGAGGATGTCGGCACCCACCGCGCCGAGCGCCGTGGCCACCGCGCCGAGTGCGCCGGGCCGGTCCGGCAGCACGATGCGCAGCAGGTACGACATCGCGCCAGCGTCCCCCAGTCATGTGACGGGCGGGTTACGCCACGCGCTGGCGGTGCGCGATCCGGTCTGGGACAACCGGTTTCCGGGCCTTCCGTAGACTTCGTGGTCGTGCCCGACGCAACCGAAACCCCCTCCGCAGGCGGTCTGATCAGCCGCGCCGAAGTGGCGCATCTGGCCCGCCTCGCGCGGCTCGCCGTCACCGACGCCGAGCTCGACGTCTTCGCCGGGCAGCTCGACGTGATCCTGGGCGCAGTGGCGCGGGTACGCGAGGTCGCCGCGGCCGACATCCCGCCCACGTCGCACGCCGTCGCGATGACGAACGTCTTCCGCGCCGACGAGAACACGCCGTGCCTGCCGCGCGACGCAGTGCTCGCCGCGGCGCCCTCGGTCGAGGACGACAAGTTCCGCGTGCCGCGCATCCTGTCGGACGAGTCATGAGCGACCTGGTCCACATGACCGCCGCTGAGATCGCGGCGGCCGTGGCGTCCGGCAAGACGTCGGCCGTCGAGGTTGCGCAGGCGCATCTGGATCGCATCGAAGCGCTCGACGGCGCGGTGCACGCGTTCCTGCACGTCGACACCGACGGTGCGCTCGAGGCGGCGCGCGCGGTCGACAAGCAGCGCGCCAACGGCGAGCCGCTCGGTCCGCTCGCCGGCGTGCCGCTCGCGATGAAAGACGTCGTGGTCACCAAGGATCTGCCGACGACCGCGGGCTCGAAGATCCTCGAAGGGTGGCTGCCGCCGTACGACGCGACGATCACGCGGCGCGTCAAGCAGGCCGGCATCGTCATGCTCGGCAAGACGAACATGGACGAGTTCGCGATGGGTTCGTCGACGGAGAACTCCGCGTACGGACCGACGCGCAACCCGTGGGACCTCTCCCGCATCCCCGGCGGCTCGTCCGGCGGTTCGAGCGCCGCGGTGGCCGCGTATCAGGCACCGCTCGCGATCGGCACCGACACCGGCGGCTCGATCCGCCAGCCCGCCGCCGTCACCGGCATCGTCGGGCACAAGCCGACGTACGGGGGAGTGTCGCGCTACGGGCTGATTGCCTTCTCGTCGTCGCTCGACCAGGCCGGCCCGTTCGCGCGCACGGTGTTCGACACGGCACTGCTGCACGAGGTCATCGGCGGCCACGACCTGTGCGACTCCACGTCGATCGCCGCGCCCGTCCCGCCGGTCGTCGCCGCAGCGCGCGACGGCGCGCGCGGTGACCTCGCGGGCGTGCGCGTCGGTGTGGTGCGCGAACTCGGCGGCGAGGGCTATCAGGCGGGCGTGCTCGCGTCGTTCGAGGCGGCCGTCGACACGCTGCGCGGTCTCGGCGCTGAAGTCGTCGAGGTCAGTTGCCCGCACTTCCAGTACGCACTCGCGGCGTACTACCTGATCGCGCCCAGCGAGTGCTCGTCCAACCTCGCGCGCTTCGACAGCGTGCGCTACGGACTGCGCATCGGCGACGACGGCGCCAACTCGCTCGAGGACGTCATGGCGCTCACCCGCGAAGCCGGCTTCGGCGCCGAGGTGAAGCGCCGCATCATGATCGGCACATACGCGCTCTC
>DATGFB010000364.1:0-9106 GCA_035309605.1 Jatrophihabitantaceae bacterium | reverse complement strand
CTCCGGTCGCGACGATGCGCGCGAGCGGTGTCAGGCCGAGTGCGGCGGCCTTCGCGTCGCTCATGATGACGACCGCGGCCGCGCCGTCGTTCAGCGGACAGCAGTTGCCCGCGGTCACGCGCCCGTCGGGCCGGAACACCGGCTGCAGCTGCGAAACCGCTTCGTACGTGACGCCCGCACGCGGACCGTCGTCCGCCGATACGACCGTGCCGTCGGGCAGCGTCACCGGCGTGATCTCGCGCGCCCAGAAACCGTTCTGGATCGCCTGCTCGGCAAGGTTCTGCGAGCGGACGCCGAAGTGGTCCATGTCCTCGCGGCTCACGTCCTTGAACAACGCGACGTTCTCCGCGGTCTGGCCCATCGCGATGTAGACGTCGGGCACCGACCCGTCGGTGCGCGGATCGTGCCATTCGCTCGCGCCGCTTTCGGCGACCTTCGCGGTACGGGTCTCGGCATCGGCGAACAGCGGGTTGTGCGTGTCCGGCCAGCCGTCGGAGCTGCCCTTCGCGAAGCGCGACACTGTCTCGACGCCGGCGGAGACGAACGCGTCGCCTTCGCCGGTCTTGATCGCGTGGAAGGCCATGCGCGAGGTCTGCAACGACGACGAGCAGTAGCGGTTGACCGTGGTGCCGGGCAGGAAGTCGTAGCCGAGCTGCACGGCGACGGTGCGGGCGATGTTGAAGCCGGACTCACCGCCGGGCTGGCCGCACCCCATCATGAGATCGTCGATCTCGCGCGGGTCCAGTTCAGGCACCTTGTCCAGCGCCGCGCGCACGATCTGCACGGCGAGGTCGTCGGGACGGATGGTGGCGAGCGTGCCCTTCACGGCGCGGCCGATGGGCGAGCGGGCAGTGGCGACGATGACGGCTTCAGGCATGCCGCCATGCTGCCATCCGCGGCGCGCCGGTGTCAGCGCGTGGTGGCTGGGCTCACCGGACGCGCCGATTCGGGCGAATTCGGCACGGGCTGGCTCGGGCGGCGCCGCCGCAGGCGCGCGAGCGGGATGCGCCGGCCCCGGCCGTGCTTTCGTGGCTCGGCCGGCGCGACCTCGGTGCCCGGCCGATGCGCGGCCTGCGCCGCGGCGCGTGACACGGGCTTGGCGAGCCGGGTCGTGAACGCGCTCGCCGAGCGCGCCCGAGTGCCCATGCCGAGCGCGTCGAGCACCGACGGCAACAGTGCCTCGGCGGCGGCTGCATAGCCGGCGGCGGACGGGTGGAACTGGTCGTCGCTGAAGAACTCGGTGCTCTCCGCGAACAACGGCCCGAGCAGGTCGCCGAGCGACACAGTCCGTCCGCCGGCGGCGACGACGGCGATCGTCTGCTCCTTGGCCATCTGCCGCGAGAGGTGCCGCGCGATCGTACGCAGCGGCTGGGCGAGCGGCCGGATGGTGCCGAGGTCAGGGCATGTGCCGACCACCACGTTGGTTCCGCGTCCGCGCAGCCGGATGACCGCGTCCGTGAGGTAGCGCACGGCCTCGTCGGGCTTGATGCGATGGGTCACGTCGTTCGCGCCGATCATGATCACCGCCACGTCGACGTCCGCGCCGCCGAGTTCGTCGAGTTGTGCGGGGAGCTGGTTCGACTCCGCGCCGACAACCGCGACGTTGGTGACGTGCACAGGCCGTCGCGCGATTCCCGAAACGCCGATCGCGATCTGTGCTGCGGGCGTGTCCTTGTCACGCTGCACGCCGTACCCGGCCGCGCTCGAATCGCCGAGCATCGCGAGCCGGATCGGCGGTCGCGCCGTGCTCACGCCGGCCGCGGCCCACGTGGTGTCGTGCGAGACGGGCGGGTCGTCCATCGCCTGCGGGATGCGCCGGCGCGCGAGCTTCGTCTCGCCGATGACGATGCCGAACGCCGCGCCGGCCACCGCACCGAGCGCGCCGAGTGCGGCACCCGTCCACGCGGCTGCGAGCGTGACCTGCCGGCGGGTCTCCGGCGTCAGCTGGTGCGGGCGCAGGGCTTCCCATCGCACCCGCTGAGGCTAACGTGCCCCGTATGCGTTTCTCCGATTCCGTCGTCGACCTGATCGGCAACACTCCGCTGGTCCGGTTGCGCAGCGTGACCGAAGGGCTGGCACCGACCGTGCTCGCCAAGGTCGAGTACCTCAATCCGGGTGTTTCGGTGAAGGACCGCATCGCGGTCCGCATGATCGACGCCGCCGAGGAGTCCGGCGAGTTGAAGCCCGGTGGCACGATCGTCGAACCGACCTCGGGCAACACCGGTATCGGATTGGCGATCGTCGCGCAGCAGCGCGGCTACAAATGCATCTTCGTCTGTCCGGACAAGGTTAGCGGCGACAAGATCAACACGCTGCGTGCGTACGGAGCGGACGTCGTGGTGTGCCCGACCGCGGTCGCGCCCGAAGATCCGCGCTCGTACTACGCGGTGTCCGATCGGCTCGCGCGCGAGACGACGGGCGGCTGGAAGCCGGATCAGTACGCGAACCCGAACAACCCGCGCTCGCACTACGAGACGACCGGCCCGGAGATCTGGGAGCAGACCGAAGGGCGCGTGACGCACTTCGTCGCGGGCGTCGGCACCGGCGGCACCATCAGCGGCGTGGGCAAGTACCTGAAGGAGAGTTCGGCCGGACGGGTGCGCGTCGTGGGTGCCGACCCGGAGGGTTCGGTCTACTCGGGCGGCACCGGGCGTCCCTACCTCGTCGAAGGTGTCGGCGAGGACTTCTGGCCGACGACGTACGACCCGGACATCTGCGACGAGATCATCGCGGTCTCCGACGGCGATTCGTTCGCGATGACGCGCCGCCTCGCGCGCGAGGAGGGTCTGCTCGTCGGCGGCTCGTGCGGCATGGCGGTGGTTGCGGCACTTCGGGTGGCGTCCCGGCTGGGGCCCGACGACGTCGTCGTCGTGTTGCTGCCCGACGGCGGCCGCGGGTATCTGTCGAAGGTGTTCAACGACAAGTGGATGGCCGACTACGGCTTCATCAGAGACACCTCGGTCATCACGGTCGGAGACGTGCTGCACGCGAAGTCGGGCGAGACGCCGTCGCTCGTACACACGCACCCGAACGAGACCGTGCGCGAGGCGATCAACATCCTGCGTGAGTACGGCGTCTCGCAATTGCCCGTCGTCCGCGCGGAGCCGCCGGTCACTGCCGGTGAAGTGGTCGGCTCGGTGTCCGAGAAGGCGTTGCTCGACGCGTTGTTCACGGGTACGGCCAACTTGGCCGACGGCGTCGAGCGGCACATGTCACCGCCGCTGCCGATCATCGGCTCCGGCGAGCCGGCCTCGGCCGCGATCGACGCGTTGTCCGGCGATGACGCGCTGCTGGTGCACGTCGACGGCAAGCCGACCGGCGTGCTCACCCGACAGGACTTGCTCGGCTACCTGGCGCAGTCATGAACGATCGCGAACTCGGCTTCGACACCAAAGCGATCCACGCGGGCCAGGAGCCCGACGCGCTGACCGGCGCGGTCGCGGTGCCGATCTACCAGACGTCGACGTACAAGCAGGACGGCGTCGGCGGGTTGCGCGGTGGCTACGAGTACAGCCGCAGCGCGAACCCGACGCGCAGCGCGCTCGAGGAAGCGCTCGCCGCACTCGAGAACGGTGCGCGCGGGCTCGCGTTCGCGAGCGGGCTCGCCGCCGAGGACGCGCTGCTGCGCGCGGTCTGCACGCCCGGCGACCACATCGTGTTGCCGAACGACGCGTACGGCGGCACCTACCGGCTCGTGGCGCGCGTGCTGGCGAACTGGGGCTTGGAGTACACGCCGGTGCCTCTGAGTGATGTGGACGCCGTGCGTGCGGCGGTACGCGACCGCACGCGAGTGATCTGGTGCGAGACGCCGACGAACCCGTTGCTGGGCATCGCGGACATCGCCGCGCTCGCCGGGATCGCACACGATGCCGGCGCGCTGCTGGTCGTCGACAACACCTTTGCCTCGCCGTATCTGCAACAGCCGTTGGCGCGCGGCGCGGACGTCGTCGTGCACTCCACGACGAAGTACCTCGGCGGTCACTCCGACGTCGTGGGCGGAGCACTGGTGTCGGCCGACGCGGCGCTGGGCGAACGTCTCGCATTTCACCAGAACGCGATGGGCGCAGTTGCGGGACCGTTCGACTCGTGGCTCGTCATGCGCGGGATCAAGACGCTCGGCGTGCGCATGGATCGGCATTGCACGAACGCAGAGCGCATCGTCGAGTTCCTGCTCGGGCATCCCGCGATCGAGCGCGTCTACTACCCGGGCTTGCCGACGCACCCGGGCCATGACATCGCCGCGAAGCAGATGCGTGCGTTCGGCGGCATGATCTCGTTCCTGCACCGCGCCGGTCAGGAGGCCGCCGTGAAGGTGTGCGGGCTGACCGAGCTGTTCACGTTGGGTGAATCACTCGGTGGCGTCGAGTCGCTGATCGAGCATCCGGGCCTGATGACGCACGCCAGCGTGGCGGGCTCGCCGCTGGAAGTGCCGGCGAACCTCGTGCGCCTTTCGGTGGGCATCGAGAACGTCGAGGACCTGATCGCCGATCTCGCGGCGGCGCTCGCCTAACTGCGCAGGTACGCGGGCGCGGCGCGCGGCAACAGCAGCGCGATGACCGCGATACAGGACGCCATCGTCAGCAGGCTCGCGACGAAGACGAACCCGCCGCCGTAGAAGGCCGCGACGATCAGCACTGCCTGCAGGACGAGCAGCGAGGTGCGCGCGATGCGGCGTGCGACGTGCAGGAATCCAGCGGCGACGCCGAGAAGCGCGGCGACGACGATGATGCCGCCGGCCAGCCCGAGCAGCGCCGGGACCTGGTGATGATGCGTGTAGTTCACCGAGCCCGGGGCGAACGGGCCGTGGTCGGTCGCGTAGTCCAGCGCCTGCTGGATGCTCCAGCCGGCGGCCGACAGCAGCGACGCGGTCTGGATGAAGACCAGCGTCTGCGCCGCGATCAGCCTGCTGGAGGCCATGGGCAAAGCGTAGGGCCGATACCGTGAAGTCGTGGCGTGCTCGGCGCGGGCTATCTGGGACGAGGCATACCTCGCCTATGACTTCGGCGACCATCCGCTCAATCCGGTGCGCCTGGAGCTGACGATCCGGCTCGCTCGCGAGCTCGGCGTGCTCGACCGTCTCGACATGGCCGAGCCGCGGCCCGCGGACGAATCGGCACTGCTCACCGTGCATGCCGCGGACTATCTCGATGCGGTGCGCCGGGCGAGCGACGACCCGACGTTCACCGGCTATGGCCTCGGCACGGACGACGACCCGGTGTTTCCCGGCATGTACGACGCATCGGCGCTGATCGCGGGTGGCTCCGCACTCGCGGCACGCGCCGTGTGGGACGGCCAGTTCGAGCACGCGGTGAACATCGCCGGCGGGCTGCACCACGCGATGCGCGAATACGCATCCGGCTTCTGCGTGTTCAACGACGTCGTGCTCGCGATCCGGACGATGCTCGATGCGGGTGCGTCCAAGGTCGCCTACGTCGACATCGACGTACATCACGGCGACGGTGTGCAGGCCGCGTTCTACGACGATCCACGCGTGCTGACGATCAGCCTGCATCAGGATCCGCGCACGCTCTTCCCGGGAACGGGCCTGCCGACCGAGATAGGCAAGGGCGCAGCCGAAGGCACGTCGGTCAACGTGGCACTGCCTCCCGGCACGGGCGACGCGGGCTGGCTGCGCGCGTTCAACGCCGTCGTGCTTCCCGCGGTACGTGCGTTCGGGGCGGACGTCCTCGTCACGCAGTGCGGCTGCGACACGCACCACGAGGATCCGCTCGCGAACCTGCAACTGTCCGTCGACGGGCAGCATGCCGCGATCGCGGCACTGCATCGGCTCGCCCACGAGACCGCGGGCGGCAAGTGGGTCGCGTTCGGCGGTGGTGGTTACGGCATCGTGCGGTGTGTGCCGCGCACGTGGACGCATCTGCTCGCCGAGGCGAGCGGCACACCCGTCGCGCAGGGCACGCCGATCCCGCCGGGGTGGGCCGAGAACCTGCGTTCGCGCGGCGTGCGGGGCGAGCTTCCCGCGACGATGGACGAAGGCCGTGACATCCACGTGGAGGCGTGGATGCCCGGCGGCGACAGCTGGCTGGACCGCTCGATCGGCGCGACGCGAAACGCCGTGTTCCCGCTGCTCGGCCTCGACCCGGACGACCCCCGTGACTGACCCGACCGTCCCCGACGACCCGCCGCCGCCACCGCCGCACTGGGAGGCCGACGTCGTCGTCGCGGACGGTGGCACCGTGCACCTTCGTCCCATCTGCCCGTCCGACGCCGACGCGATCGTGCGCTTCCACGGCGGCTTGTCGCCGCGCACGCGCTATCTGCGCTACTTCTCCGCGTACCCGCGCATCCCCGAGCGCGACCTCATCCGGTTCACGCACGTCGACCACGTCAACCGCGTCGCGCTCGTCGTCGAACTCGGCGACGAGATCATCGCGGTCGGTCGTTACGAGAGCACACCTGAAACCGATGAAGCCGAGGTCGCGTTCGTCGTCGCCGATGCCCATCAAGGGCGCGGCATCGGATCGGTCCTGCTCGAACACCTCGCTGCCGCCGCACGCGAGAACGGGGTCAAGCAGTTCCACGCGATCGTGCTCGCCGAGAACTCCGCGATGATCAGCGTGTTCCGCGACGCGGGCTACGAAACGACGCGTCAGATCGAGCTCGGTGAAGTGCGTCTCGAGTTCGCCGTGGACGAGACGTCGGTGACCGAAGCGGTGATGCGCGAGCGCGAGCAACACGCCGAGGCCCGCTCGATCCAACGGCTCTTGTTCCCGGCGTCGGTCGCCGTCGTCGGAGCGAGCAACGACGAGGGCAAGATCGGCAACGCGGTCTTCGGCAACCTGCTGCGCATGGGATTCGCCGGGCCGGTGTACCCCGTCAACGCCGAGTCGCGGCATGTCAGCGGTGTGCGTGCCTACGCGTCCGTCCTCGACATCCCCGACGGCGTCGACCTCGTCGTCGTCGCCGTGCCGGCCGCGTCCGTGCCGGGCGTCGTCGAGCAGTGCGCCGCGCGCGGGGTGCGTGGCTTGGTCGTCATCTCCGGCGGCTTCGGCGAGTGGGGTGACGAGCGTGAGCGCGCCTCGGGCCGTGAGGCGCAACGTGAGCTCGTGCTCGAAGCACGGGCGCGTGGCATGCGCGTGGTCGGGCCGAACTGCCTGGGCGTCGTGAACACAGACCCTCGCGTGCGGCTCAACGCCTCGCTGGCGCCGCTCCCGCCGCTCAGTGGACGGGCCGGGTTCTTCTGTCAGTCCGGTGCGCTCGGCGTCGCCATTCTCGGCGAGGCCGCCCGGCGGGGGCTCGGCGTCTCGACGTTCGTGTCGGCGGGCAACCGCGCCGACGTCTCCGGAAACGATCTGCTGCAGTACTGGGAGACCGACGACGCCACCGACGTCGTGCTGTTGTACCTGGAGAGCTTCGGCAACCCGCGCAAGTTCGCGCGCCTGACCCGACGCCTCGGCCGCACCAAACCGATCGTCGCCGTCAAGAGCGGTTCGGGACCGGTTGTCGCAGGGCTCGCGTCGACGTCGGTCGACCTGCCCGAGTCGAGTGTTCGCGCGTTGTTCGAGGCGTCGGGAGTCATCCGCGTCGAAACGCTCGGCGGCCTGTTCGACGTTGCCGCATTGCTGACCGCGCAGCCGCTGCCCGAGGGCGATCGCGTCGCTGTCGTGAGCAACTCGACGGCGCTCGCCGTGTTGGTGAGCAACGCGCTCGCGGCCGAAGGGCTGACGCTGGCGCGAACCGACGACATCGGGGTCGACGCGCCGCCGGAGATGTTCCACTCGGCGCTGAGCGCGGCCGTCGAGGATCCGTCAGTGGACGCGATCGTCGTCGTGTTCGTCCCGCCGCTGCAGCGGACGTCGGGCGACGAGGTCGCCGCTGAGTTGCGGTCGGTGGTCGCGGCGAGCGGCAAGCCGGTGCTGTCCACCTTCCTCGGCTTCGAAGGCGTGCCCCGCGCGCTCGCCGGCGAGGGCGAGCTGTCACCGCCGCGCGGCTCGCTGCCGTCCTACCCGACGCCCGAGCGCGCGGTGCGCGCACTCGCGCGCGCCGTGCGGTACGCGCAATGGCGACGCCGCGCGCCCGGGGTCGTGCCTCATCTCGACCGGGTGAACCTCACCGCAGCGCGCACGGTCGTGCACGCCGCGCTCGCCGAAACACCGTCCGGCGTCGAGCTGGACGTCGATCAATGCACCGCGATCCTGGTGTCGATGGGCATCGAGGCGCCGCATGCCAGTCGTGCGCACGGCGTCGAGGTACAGCTCGGTGTGCACGACGACCGCTCCTTCGGTGCGGTCGTGTCGTTCGGCGTCGCCGGCCTGGCGACGGACTTGCTTGGCGACCGCGCCTACGCCGCCGTGCCGCTCACCGACATCGACGCGGCCGAGCTGATCGACGCGCCGCGCGCCGCTCCGTTGCTGCACGGCTACGGCGGCAGCCCGTCAGCGGACACTGCGGCACTCGCCGATCTCGCGCTGCGGCTGTCACTGCTGGGCGACGCGCTGCCCGAGATCGCGGACTGCACGGTCACCGCCGTCGCGTCGGCGCGTGGTGCGCACGTCACGCGCGCGACGCTGCGTGTTGCCCCGCCGACCGCGCGGGCGGACACCGGTCCGCGCCGGCTGCGCGGCCTGTGACGCCTACTTCGCGGCGACGTTCATCTTGGCCAGCAACGACGACAACACGCTCGGCGGCGTCCATTCGAAGCGCGTGGTCGCGCCGTTGCTGACCGTCTGGGTGCATCCGAGCTGTGCCACGACCACGACCGCCCGTTGACCGCTCGTGTACTGCGCGAGGAACGCGAGCGACTGAACCTGGTTGGCGACGATGGCGTCGCAGTGCAGGACGCCGCTCGTCCGGGATGCGTTCTCGAGCGAGTTCACGATGGTCTGCGCATCCGGTCCGCTGTAGGTCTGCGATACCGGGATTGCGGCGCCGTTGAAGCGGTAACCGCATACCGTCACGCCGGCCACGCCGGTCGTGAACAGGTTCCCGGACGAGCGCGTCGTCGGCGCCACAGCGGGCTTGCTCGCCGGGCAGGGGACTGCGACGCCGTATACCCGCGGCTGCGTGCCAGGGTTCCGCGACGTGCCGATCCCGGCCGCGGCCGACGCCTGGCTCGCCGCGGTCGGCCGTTGATGGTTGCCCGTCG
>DATGFB010000363.1:0-3261 GCA_035309605.1 Jatrophihabitantaceae bacterium | reverse complement strand
CGGCGAATCGCGCCCGCCCGCAACGCAGTCCGCGAACGCCTCGTCCACGACAACGATCCGGCCCGGCCGGGCGAGCGCGCGCAGCGTGTCATCGGAATGCAACACCGACGTCGGGTTGGTCGGGTTGCCGACAACGACAAGATCAGCTGAGTCCGGGACGTCTGCCGCATCGAGTTCGAACCGGGGTGCACGCAGCACGACTCGGTCGACCGCGTGCCCGGCCGCGCGCAGCGCACGTTCGGGCTCGGTGAACTGCGGATGCACGACGACCGCATGCCGCGGCGCGACCGCACGCGCGAGCAGCGTGAACGCCTCGGCGGCACCGGCGGTGACCAATACCTCGCTCGGATCGCAGCCGTGCCGTTTCGCGATCGCATCGACCGCCGCGGACGGATCGGGATAGCGCGCCAGGTCGACCGCGGCCAGACGGTCACGCAGCCAGGACGGCGGGGTGCCCGGCCGCACGTTCACCGCGAGGTCGACGAGCCCCGGCAGCACGTCGCGATCGCCGTGGTGCGCCAGCAATTCGTCGATCGCGGTCATCGCCGCCGATGCTCTCACACCCGCCGACTGGTCACTTGCGCGCCGACTGGTCATCTATAAGTGACCAGTCGGCGGTGGAACTGACCAGTCAACGCAGAGCGTGCCCGGTGGTGGCGTCGACGGTGTCGGGTACCTCGTCGTGGCGATCACCGACGGAGAGCGTGCCGGTCGGCTCGAACATCAGGATGGACGCGCCCTCGGCCGACGACGGCTTGTGCTCGGTGCCCTTCGCGACAACGAACACCGACCCGCGCGGCAGGGTGACGGCGCGCTCTCCGGCGCCGTCGCGCAGCGCGATGCTGAGTTCGCCGTCGAGCACGAGAAAGAATTCGTCGGTGTGCTCGTGGACGTGCCAGACATGCTCGCCGTGCACTTTGGCAACGCGCACGTCGTAGTCGTTCACGGCAGTCACGATGCGCGGGCTCCACAGCGCGTCGAAACTCGTCAGCGCTTGCTGCAGATCGATCGGTTCGTCCATGCAGCCAGCGTCGCACGCACCGGGCACTGCTTATCCGGTGCGCCCGTCAGCTGCGCGAGCGCAGCGTCTCGAGACCCGGTCCGCTGAGCTCGTCCAGGGCCGCCTTGCGGCCGGTCGCCGCGAGCACGAGCGACATGATCGGCCCTTCGACGACCGGTCCGTCGCCGAGCGAGAAGTCGGTGTCGGTCGCCTTCATCGTCAGTCCTTCGACGCGGCGCTTGCCGCCGATGATCGCGTTGCTGTTCGAGTAGAACGTCAGCGCGCGCGCCACGTCCTCGGGTGCGTACTTGTGCGATATGCCTAGCGCGCGGCGAATGTCCTCACCGTGCACCACTGCCTCGCCGAGCCAGGTGTCCTTCGGGCCGGGCGGCGCGCTGGTGCGACCACTGACGGCGCGGAATTCGGCGAGCGTCGCGTCGGGTCCACCCGCACCCTCTCTGGCCACTTCCTTCGCGGCGAAGTTGTCGAAGTTGAAGCCGGCCGCGGCCATCTTGACGACGAACTTCGGCGGAGTCATCTTCGCGGCGGAGGTCAGGTGAGCGAGCACCTCGTGCACCGTCCACACGGCCATCGTCGGCGTCTGCCACTGCTCCGGCGTCAGGTTCGACACCTCATCGGCGAGCGACTGCCGTTCGGCATGGATCGTGGACCACACATCGGACATGACGGGCCTCCTCGGGCGCGAACCAAGACGATTCTTCCGCAGATACGACGCGCGGGGCAGCTTCGGTTCGACAGCCGGCGTCAGAGTTCGGCTTGGCGGGCGCGCACCGCTGTCCGGATCTGGGTGAGGTTGTCCCTGAGCATGTCGGACACCAGCTCGTCGGTGCGCGGGTCGGCCAGCACCTCGAGGATGACCCGGAGGGTGGTCTCGCTCGCCTCGTTGATCAGCCGATCATGGAACGGCAGCAGTCCGATGCGGCCCGCGGTCGGGTCCGCCTTGATCTTCTCGCGGATCATCTCCTTGATCTCCTCGTGGTTCTCCTGCAGAGCCGAGGCGATGTTCTTCGTGTAATGGCCGGTGCGCAGCACGTCCGCGACCTCGTCCAGGACGGCGATCGTGAGCGGCCGTTTGATGACGTCGACGACGCGCTCGGACGCGCGGTTGATCAGCCGGACGACGAACGGCTCGCGCAGTCCGGCGCCCACGAGCCACCGTCCGAGGAACGCCGCCGCAACGGACAAAGCGACGGCACTGCCGACCACGATCACGACCAGGGTGGTGGTGCTCATGTCGCTGATAGTGCATCAGCGCAGCTCAGTCACCACCGAAGGGAGTCCGGGCGGCGCGCCGCGCTCGATCAGTCGCAGCACGGCGGCGGTGTCGAGGTGCTGCTCGACCAGGTCGCCGAGCGCGTCCAGGCGGGCGGCCCGCGAGGCCGCGAACGAGGTGGTCTCGGACGCGACGAAGCGCCGTCCCGACGCGTCGGCGACGTGGCGCAGGAAGGCGCGGCGGAACTCGTCGTTCTCGAACACTCCGTGCCAGGTCGTACCCCACACCGGCCCGGCGACACAGCCGTCGAGAAACGGCATACCGCTGTCGACGTCGACGACGCCGTGATGGATCTCGTAGCCCTCGACCGGCGCGCCGAGTGCGGTGCCGTGCGACCGGCGCAGCGCCTTCGCCGTCGCGAACCGCACGTCGGCCGGCAGCAGGCCGAGACCCGCGACCTCGCCGCGACGGCTCTCGACGTCGTCGACGATGCGGCGCGCGAGCATCTGAAAGCCGCCGCACACGCCGATCGTCTGGCCGCCTGCGCGTGCGCGCGCGACGATCGCATCGGCGAGGCCGGTCGCGCGCAACCAGTCGAGGTCGTCGACAGTCGCGCGCGTGCCGGGCACCAGTACGAGGTCGGCATCGGCGATTGCGTCCGGATGCGTCACGAGCCGTACCACGACACCGGGCTCACACGCGAGCGCGTCGATGTCCGTGACGTTCGACAACCGCGGCAGCCGCACGACCGCGATCCGCAGCGTCTGCTCGCCCAGCGCGGGCACCGCGCCGGACGGGCGCGACTCGAGGTCGAGCGAGTCCTCGACGTCGAGCCACAGGCCGCCGATCCAGGGCAGCACGCCGAGCACCGGCCGGCCGGTGCGGGTGTAGAGCCAGTCCAACCCGGGTTGGAGCAAGCGGGCGTCGCCGCGGAACTTGTTCACGACGAAGCCCGCGACGAGCGACTGATCGGCGGTGTCGAGGGCGGCGAGCGTTCCGAGCATCGCCGCGAGTACGCCGCCGCGGT
>DATGFB010000362.1:0-3105 GCA_035309605.1 Jatrophihabitantaceae bacterium | reverse complement strand
GTTCGTCGCCGTGTCGTCAGTCGCCGCCACCCGAGGCCTGCCGATGCTCGCCGCGTACTGCGCTGCGAAAGCCGGCGTCCTCGGATTCGTGCGATCGGCCGCGGTCGAGTTGGCGGCCGAGGGGATCACCGTCAACGCGGTGTGCCCCGGCTCGACCGAGACCAAGATCCTGCACCACTCGGCGCGGCTCTACGACCTGGAAACCGTGACGGAGTTCGGCGAGCAGCAGCCGATCGGACGGCTCGTCCGCCCCGACGAGGTGGCCCGCGCCATCGCCTTTCTCGCGTCCCCCGATGCGGATGCGATCACCGGAATCGCGCTGCCCGTCGACGGAGGGATGACGCTGTGACCGTCGCTGCGATCCCTGTCGCGTTCGGCGTCATTGCCGATCGCACTACGAAGCAGCTCGACGAACGCACGCTGTGGGGTGGGTCGCCGGCGCGCGTCATGCGTCTGTCCGAAAGCGGAGTTGCAGCGTGGCGTGAACTGAGTGCGTCCGGTGTGGGCTCGAACGCCTCTGGCGTGCTCGCGCGGCGCCTGACCGACGCGGGACTCGTTCATCCTCGACCACCCGAACCCGACCGCGACCTGGACGTCACGGTCGTCATCCCCGTCCGTGACCGAGTCGACGCGCTCCAACGATGCCTGCGGGCACTCGGCCCATCGCATCGCGTGATCATCGTCGACGACGGGTCCGACGACGGCGAGGCTGTCGCCCATGTCGCGCATCACCACGGCGCGACAGTCGTGCGGCGGGCGCGCAACGGCGGGCCGGCCGCAGCGCGCAACAGCGGCCTGACGGCTGTCGGCACCGACTTCGTCGCCTTCCTCGACAGCGACTGCGTCGCGCCGCCCGACTGGATCGCCGGGCTGGCCGCGCACTTCGCCGATCCACTCGTCGCGGCGGTCGCTCCTCGTGTCATGGCACTGGCCGAAGGTCCGAGCCGGCTCGAGCGTTACAGCGCACGGTTCGGCAGCCTCGACCTCGGTACGCGAGAGGCGCGCGTCGCCCCGGGAACCCGAATCGCGTACGTACCCACCGCTGCGGTCGTGATCCGTCGAGCGGCGCTCGAACAGGTCGCGACGGACGGCGCGGCATTCGATCCTGCGTTGCGGGTCGGCGAGGACGTCGACCTCATGTGGCGGCTGCACTCTGCGGGCTGGCGCGTGCGCTACGACCCGTCCGTCCTCGTCCGGCACGCGGAGCCGACGACGTGGCCGGCGCTGCTTGCCCGGCGGTATCGGTACGGCACCAGCGCGGGAGCGCTCGCCGTGCGGCACCCGGAGTCGATCGCTCCCGTCGTGCTCAGTTCGCTTCCGACCGTCGCGGTCGCGGGCCTGCTCGCCCGGAAGCCACTGCTCGCCGCGGCCGCGTTCGGCGCGTCAGTGGTGACCACAGCGCGAGCACTGCGGGCCGCCGACCTACCAACCGCGGGCGTTGTTCCCGCGTGCGGCAGAGCGGTCGGCGAAACGTGGCTCGGCATCGGCCGGTACGCCTGCCAGTTCGCAGCGCCGGTGCTGATCGCGGGTCTCGCTCGTGGTGGCCCGCGCCGCTGGGGCACGCGTGCGGCGTTGGCCAGCCTGCTGCTCGCGCCGGCGTTGTCGCCCTCGCATGCGTCCGGCAGCGTCGACGCACCGACCCGCGTGGTCGGACGGTTGCTCGACGACGTCGCGTACGGCGCCGGCGTCTGGGCCGGTTGCGTCCGTGCCCGCAACGCAGTCCCGCTGCGACCTGACGTTCGACTGCGTCCGTTTCGCGCTCCGCGCCGCACGAGTGCGGTCTCTGAAGGGTCACGCCCATGACGTCCCGCTGGTTCGAATCGATCGCGGTCGCGCAACAACGCGCGAAGAAGCGGCTGCCGAAGTCGGTATACGGCGCACTGATCGCCGGTGCCGAACGTGGCCAGACCGTCGAAGACAACGTAGCGGCCTTCGCCGAACTTCGGTTCGCGCCGCACGTGGCCGGTAACCCGGCGCAGCGCGACCTGTCGACGACTGTCCTCGGACAGCCGATCTCGATGCCCGTGGTGATCTCACCGACCGGGGTGCAGGCGGTTCATCCCGACGGCGAGGTCGCGGTCGCTCGCGCGGCTGCGGCCCGTGGCACTGCGATCGGGCTGAGCTCGTTCGGCAGCAAGCCCGTCGAAGAAGTCGTCGCGGCCAACCCGCAGACGTTCTTCCAGATCTACTGGGCCGGCAGCCGCGACGAGATCGCTGCGCGCGTCGAACGCGCCCGCGCCGCCGGTTGCGTCGGCATGATCCTGACGAGCGACTGGTCGTTCACGCACAGCCGCGACTGGGGCAGCCCGTCCATCCCGGAGCGGATGAACCTGCGCGCGATGGTGAAGTACGCGCCTGAGGCGATCACACATCCGCGGTGGTTCGGGTCGTTCGCACGCCGTGGGCAGATCCCCGATCTGACCGTGCCGAACATGGTGCCGAAGGGGACGCCGGGCCCGACGTTCTTCGGCGCGTACGGCGGATGGATGCAGACGCCGCCGCCGAGCTGGGACGACGTCGCGTGGCTGTGCAAGGAATGGAATGGCCCATTCATGCTCAAGGGTGTGTGCCGCGTCGACGACGCACGACGTGCTGTCGATGCCGGCGTCAGCGCCATCTCGGTGTCCAACCACGGCGGCAACAACCTCGACGGCACTCCGGCATCGATCCGAGCACTACCCGCGGTTGCCGCCGCCGTCGGCGACCATATCGAGGTGTTGCTCGACAGTGGCATCCGGCGTGGCGGCGATGTCGTCAAAGCGATCGCACTGGGCGCACGCGCAGTGATGATCGGTCGTGCCTACCTCTGGGGTCTCGCCGCGAACGGGCAAGCCGGCGTCGAGAACGTCCTCGACGTCATGCGCAACGGCATCGACTCGGCGCTGCTCGCACTCGGCCATTCGTCCGTCCACGAGCTGACCCCTGCCGATGTGCTCATCCCGGACGGCTTCGCGCTGACCCTCGGTGGCGGCTGACCCCACGACGTCGGCGCAGGACCGACCGAACCCGGCACTATTGTGAGCGCGCACTCGCTTGGGGCTTGGGCATTCGGCGTGATCGTTGCCGTCGGGCGTGGCGCTACGCATTCATGTCGCCTGACCGGCG
>DATGFB010000361.1:0-4059 GCA_035309605.1 Jatrophihabitantaceae bacterium | reverse complement strand
GCGCTGCGGCCGATGCACGAGGCGTGGGCTGCAGGCGATCGCGCCGGTGCCGCGGCGGCGATCCCGGACGAGGTGGTCGACGCACTCGTCGTGCACGGCGCGCCGGAGAAGTGTCGCGAGCACGTGTCCGCGTACGCGGCGGCCGGGGTCGACTGCCCGGTGATCGCGTTGCTGCCGACGCCGGAGACGAACGACCCTGCGGTACTTCGCGACACGGTGCGCCGACTCGGCCGGAGTGCGTGATGGACGTCCGCGACAAGGTCGTCGTCGTGACCGGCGGTGCGGGTGGCATCGGCGCCGCGATGTGCCGCCGGTTCGCCGCCGAGCGCGCGGCGGCCATTGCGGTCGTCGATCGCAGCGCGGATGCCGCCGCGGCGGTGGCTGACGAGATCGGCGCGACGGCGTACGCCGTCGACGTCACCGATCACGCTGCGATGCAGGACCTGGTCGATGCAGTGCTCGACGCGCACGGGCGAATCGACTTGTTCTGCTCGAACGCCGGCATCACGACGGGCATCGAGTTGGACGACCCGGCCGACCTGTGGCACCAGGCTCTCGAAGTCAACGTCATGTCGCACGTGTACGCGGCACGCGCGGTGTTGCCGTCGATGCTGGCGCGTGGCAGCGGCTATCTGCTCAACACGGCGTCGGCAGCGGGGCTGCTCACGTCGCCGGGCGATGCGCCGTACGCGGTCAGCAAGCACGGAGCGGTCGCGTTCGCGGAGTGGCTGTCGGTCACCTACGGCGGCACTGGCATCAGCGTGAGTGTGTTGTGCCCGCTCGGCGTGGCCACGCCGATGCTGCTCGATCCCTTGGCGGCAGGAAACCTCGGCGCACGCGCGGTCGCGGCGTCCGGAACGATTCTCACCGCCGACCAAGTCACCGACGCCGTTGTGGCAGGTCTCGCAACGGAGCGGTTCCTGATCCTGCCGCACCCGGAGGTCGGTACGTTCTGGGCACAGAAGGCATCGGATCCAGATCGTTGGCTCGCCGGGGTGCGGCGGCTCGTCGCGCGCGGAACGGACTGAAGGAGACAGGTACATGTCAGGTGTACAGGGCCGGGTGGCGCTGGTCACGGGGGGTGCCCAGGGCATCGGCGCGGGCGTGGCAAAGCGGCTCGCCGCAGACGGCGCGAGCGTCGGCGTGCTCGACCTCAGCGAGGACGCCGCACAACTCGCTGCCGACGAAATCACCGCCGCCGGCGGCACGGCGATCGGCCTCGGGGCCGACGTGTCCAAGCGCGACCAGGTGCAGGCGGCGGTCGACCGTCTCGTCGGCGAGTTCGGCGGGCTGCACATCCTGGTGAACAACGCCGGTGTGCTGCGCGACAACCTGCTGTTCAAGATGAGCGACGACGACTGGACGATCGTCATGGAGGTGCATCTGCGCGGCGCGTTCCTCTGCAGCCAGATCGCGCAGAAGCACATGGTCGACGCCAAGTACGGCCGCATCATCTCGATGTCGTCCACGTCCGCACTCGGCAACCGTGGCCAGGCGAACTACTCCACGGCGAAGGCCGGCCTGCAGGGTCTGACCAAGACGCTCGCGATCGAGCTCGGCCCGTTCGGGGTCACCGCCAACGCGATCGCGCCCGGCTTCATCGAGACGGCGATGACCAAGGCCACCGCGGAGCGGCTCGGCATGACGATCGAGCAGATGCGAGAGGGCACCGCGTCGGTCGTGCCGGTGCGCCGCGGCGGGGTGCCGGCCGATGTCGCGAACACGGTCGCATTCTTCGCCGGTGAGGAGTCCGGCTACGTCACCGGCCAGGTGATCTACGTCGACGGCGGCCGCGGCCTGCTGTAAACCCCGGCACGTAGGCTGGGCGGCGTGTTCAGCACGCTCTCCGACCGCCTCGACAAGATCTTCACCGGGCTGCGCGGCAAAGGCCGGCTCTCCGAAGCCGACATCGACGCGACCGCTCGCGAGATCCGCATCGCGCTGCTCGAGGCCGACGTCGCGCTGCCGGTCGTGCGGCAGTTCATCGCGGCGGTCAAGGAGCGCGCGAGCGGCGAGGACGTCTCGAGGGCGCTGAACCCGGCCCAGCAAGTGATCAAGATCGTGAACGACGAACTCGTCACGATCCTCGGCGGCGAGACCCGCCGGCTGCAGTTCGCGAAGCAGCCGCCGACGGTGATCATGCTGGCCGGCTTGCAGGGCGCGGGCAAGACGACGCTCGCCGGCAAGCTCGCGCTGTGGTTGCGCAACCAGGGTCACACGCCGTTGCTCGTCGCGGCCGACCTGCAGCGGCCCAACGCGGTCACGCAGTTGCAGGTCGTGGGCGAGCGGGCCGGCGTGCCGGTGTACGCGCCCCAACCTGGCAACGGGACGGGCGATCCGGTCGAGGTCGCGCGTGAATCGATCGAGTTCTCCCGGCGCTCTCAGCACGACATGGTCGTGATCGACACCGCCGGCCGCCTCGGCATCGACGCCGACATGATGCAGCAGGCGATCGACATCCGCGACGCCGTCGAGCCGCAGGAGATCCTGTTCGTGGTCGACGCGATGGTCGGCCAGGACGCGGTGAACACCGCGGAGGCGTTCCGAGACGGCGTCGGCTTCACGGGCGTCGTACTGACCAAGCTCGACGGCGACGCGCGCGGTGGCGCCGCACTGTCGGTGCGCGAGGTCACCGGCCGTCCGATCATGTTCGCCTCCAATGGCGAGAAGCTCGAGGACTTCGACGTCTTCCACCCCGACCGCATGGCGTCACGCATCCTCGGCATGGGCGACGTGATGACGCTCATCGAGCACGCGCAGCGCACGTTCGACGAAACGCAGGCCGAGCAGATGGCTGCCAAGCTCGCCGCCGGCAACCAGTTCACGCTCGAGGACTTCCTCGACCAGCTCACCGCGATCCGTCGCATGGGCCCGATCGGCAACATCCTCGGGATGCTGCCCGGCATGGGTCAGATGAAGGAAGCGATCTCGCAGATCGACGACAAGGACCTGGACCGCACATCGGCCATCATCCGCTCGATGACACCCGCCGAGCGTGACAACCCGAAGATCATCAACGGGTCACGCCGGCTGCGTATCGCGAACGGGTCGGGCGTGAAGGTCAACGACGTGAATCAGCTCGTCGACCGGTTCTTCGAGGCGCGCAAGATGATGTCGCAGATGGGTGGCGCACTGCCCGGCATGCGGCGCACGACGAAGAAGGCGGGCAAGGGCAAGAAGGGCAAGAAGGGCCGCGGCGGCGGCCGCGGGCCGACGCAGCCGCGCTTGCCGGCCGGCTTCCCCGGCATGGGGCCGGGGGCATTCGGCGGCCTGCCGCCCGGTATGGAACTGCCGGACCTGAGCAAGCTCGACCTGCCGAAGCAGTAGCCCGATCTCAGCGCGGCGGCGCGGCGAGCAGCCGTTGCCACTGCCGATTGCCCGCGGCCGTCAGCGTGACGACGACAGCCACGCCGAGCACACCGGCGAGTGTCAGGCCGGCACTGCACAGGATCTCGGCGTGCACATGCGAGTCGAAGCCGCTCACCGTCGTCGGGGTGTTGAGCGCGACGACCCGGATCGCGATGCCCGACACGATCCAGACCACCCACCACATGACGACGATCGGATCGGTGCGTCGCGTACCCCACCGATCCTCGAGCGGAGTGCGGAACGCCGACGTCACGTCGGAGATGACCAGATAGGGGATGACGAAGTTGGCGAACGGGATGAACCAGCCGCCGATCGCCCAGCCGCGATCGCGCCGCATGAGCTCCGCATGGAACACCCCGGCATCGGTGCGCATGCGATAGAGCCACGTGATGAACACCGCGGCGACTGCGAGTGTTACGAGCACCGTCGCCGCGTTCACAGCGCGCACCGTGTTGTCGGCGGCCTGCACGTCGGAGATCGAGCCGGCACCGTTGAGCACCTGGTGCAGCACATCGCGTTGATGCTGCACGGCGTGCACGACGAACCACTGCAGCACGACCGCCGAAGACAGTGCCAACGCCGCGGCGGTCGCGGCGACGCGGTTGCCGCCACGCCGATCGCGGTACGGCACCGTCGGCCAGGTCCGGTAAGGGCCGCCGTACGGCTGCTGCCCGTACGGCGGAGGCTGGG
>DATGFB010000360.1:0-5651 GCA_035309605.1 Jatrophihabitantaceae bacterium | reverse complement strand
CATCGCCACGAATCCCGACGTGTCGGGTCCGTCGCCGGACGGTCCGATGCCGGCCACCGGTTCGGTCGCCGCACTGATCACGACCGCGACCGGACATCGGCCGTATTTCGTCGGCAAGCCGAATCCGATGATGTTCCGCAGTGCCCTCAACCGCATCGAGGCACACTCGGAGAGCACCGTGATGATCGGCGATCGCATGGACACCGACATCGTTGCGGGCATCGAGGCCGGGCTCGACACGATTCTCGTGCTGTCGGGGTCGACGCGGCGCGAGGACATCCTGCGCTATCCGTACCGCCCGGGCCGCGTGTTCGACTCGATCGCCGACGTGGTCGAACTCGTCTAGCTCACTTCGGCGGCAGCAGCTTCGCGTACGCCACGCCGCGATCGACCCACTTCGTGATCGCGGCCTTGGTCTTGATCGCGTCGTCGCCGACGCGCAGCCAGCCGTCCATCGCGCGACCGCGCATCTCCATTCGGTCGACGTGCGCTGACTTCACGAACGCCGCGGTGTCAGCGGGATCGCACCGCAGCAGCATCCCGCCTTGGCCGCTGGCCGCGACCGCCATGTTGCCGTTGATCAGGAATGCCAGCCCGCCGAACATCTTCTTCTCGGTCAGGCCCTTTTCGGAGGCAACCAGCTCTCGGATGCGGTCGGCGAGGGCTTCGTCGTACGCCATGACGACAGTGTCGCAGCCGGGTCCGACAACCCTCACGCAGGCGCGTCTGCGGTCTCCACGGTCAGATCGAGCGGCAACCGGACGCGGAACACGGTGTTGCCCGGCTCGGAGGTGACCGTCAGATCGCCTCGGTGCCGGTTGACGACGATGCGCCACGATATGTCGAGGCCCAGGCCGGTGCCTTGACCGACCGCCTTCGTGGTGAAGAACGGCTCGAAGATCCGCGACACGTTCTCGGGCGCGATTCCCGGCCCGGTGTCGGCGATCTCGACCGTCGCCCATCCGTCGCCGTGCGAGGTGCTGATCGTCAGCGTGCCCGCGCCGTCCATGGCCTGCACGGCATTGTCGATGAGGTTGGTCCACACCTGATTCAGCTCAGCGGCGTAGACGTGCAGCGGCGGCATCGCCGGGTCGTAGTCCTTCACCACACTGACGCCGGTACCGATCTTCGCGCTCAGCATCACCAGCGTGCTGTCGATCAACTCGTGCACGTCGACCGTTTGGAACGGCGCGCGGTCGAGCTGCGAGTACTGCCGCGCCGCGCCGACGAGTTGCGAGATTCGGTTGGTCGCGTCCTCGATCTCGGTCATCAGCAACTCGGTCTCGAGCGAGTAGTTGAGCCAGCGCACGGCGGGCTCGAGCCTCGGCGCGCGGACGGTGTCGGCGACCTGGTCGAGCCAGCTCACATCGACGCCGGCCTGCGCGAACGTGGGCGCGATCTCCCAGCCGCGACCGACGTCGTGCAGCTCGAACCAGTCGGTGATCTCGTCCTCGCGGTCGGCCGTCTCGATGGCGCTCAGCTGCTTGGCCTTCGCGACCTTGTCGACGGCGTCGGACTGCAGCCGCATCAGCACGCGCAGCTCGCCCGGTTCGTAGTTGCCGTCGGCGATGAGCCCGAGCTTCTGCCGCATACCGGCGATGCGCTGACGCAGCGACGACGTCGCACGAACCGCAGCGCCGGCCGGGTTGTTCAGCTCGTGCGTCAGGCCGGCCGACAGCGAACCGAGGGCGAGCAACCGCTCGCGCTGGCCGACCGTCTGCTGCGTGTTGCGCTGGCCGAAGAACACGCCCTCCAGAAGGTGCACGGCCATCGGGAAGTTCTCGTGCATGAACGTGCCGAAGTCGTCGGCGTCGAGCACGAAGAACGTGGACGGCTGGTATGCGCGCAGCGAGTTGTTGTAGGTCTGCGGCACGCGTTCGCCGAGATAGGCCGAGAACGCACCGGCGTACACCCCGCGCTGTGCAGTGCGGCTGATCTCGACTTCGTCGTCGCCGACCTTGCGCGAGATCGCCACCTCGCCGTCGATCAGGACGAAGAAGTCTTCGGCGGGCTCGCCTTCGCGGAGTACATAGCCGGGCTCGTACGACTCGATGCGCCCGCGCTCGCACAACCACTTCAGCTGGTCAGGATTCAGCGCCTCGAAGAGGAACAGGCTGCGCAGTTCGTCGGGGTTGCAGCGGTTGAGAGGCGCGTTCACAGGCCCTCCAAGTACCGGTGCACGAGCATGACCGCCATCGCGCCCTCGCCGACGGCCGAGGCGACGCGCTTGGCGGATTCGGCGCGCACGTCGCCGGCCACGAAGACGCCGGGCACGCTCGACTCCAGGTGATACGGCGGCCGGTCGAGCGACCAGCCGGCCACGGCCGCCCCGCCCGGGGCGAGGTCGGGACCGGTCAGCACGAAGCCCCGGTCGTCGCGGTGGACGACGCCGTCCAGCCAGTCGGTGTGCGGCTCAGCTCCAACGAACACAAACATCCAACCCGCGTCGACCGTCTCGGTGTTCCCGGTGGTGTTGTCGCGCAGTACCAGGCGCTCGAGATGTCCGTCCCCGGACGCCTCGACGACCTCGGTGCACGTCCGGACGGTGACGTTCTCGATCGCGTCCAGTTGCTGGATCAGGTAGTAGGACATGGACTCCTCGAGGCCCTTGCCGCGCACGAGCAGGGTCACCGATCGGCAGCCTCGGCTCAGGTACGCGGCCGCCTGGCCGGCCGAGTTGGCCCCGCCGACGATGTACACGTCCTGATCGGCGCAGCCGGCGGCTTCGGTGAGCGCGGACCCGTAGAAGACGCCGAGGCCGGTGAAGTCGTCGACGCCCGGTGCGGTAAGTCGCCGATACGACACGCCGGTCGCGAGCACCACGGTGTGCGCATCGACCGACGTGCCGTCGGTGAACCGCACGGTGCGGGCCGACCCGTTGATCTCGAGGCCGACCGCGTCACGCGTGGTGATCAACTCGGCGCCGAAGCGGACCGCCTGGCGTCGCGCGCGGTCGGTCAGCTGCGCGCCGGAGATCCCGTCCGGGAAGCCGAGGTAGTTCTCGATGCGCGAACTCTGCCCGGCCTGCCCGCCCGTGGCCAGTCGCTCGATCAGGCAGGTGCGCAGCCCCTCGGACGCGCCGTACACCGCGGCGCCCAGACCTGCCGGGCCGCCGCCGATCACGACCAGGTCGTAGAAATCGGCACCGGGCGACGTGGTCAGCCCGACCCGTTGCGCGAGCTCAGAATCCGACGGCGCGACCAGGGTGTCGCCGTCCGGGGTGATCACCACCGGAAGGACGCGATCGTCCGCGCCGGCGGCCGTCAGCAGTGCCTCGCCGTCGGGTGTGTCGGTGGTGAACCACCGGTACGGCACCTGGTTGCGCGCGAGGAACTCGCGTACCTCGGACGATCGTGCCGACCAGCGATGGCCGATGACCTTGGTCTCGCGGATGGGGTGGTGCTGCTCGGTGTTCCACGCGTCGAGCAGGGCGTCGATGACGGGGTACAGCTTCTCCTCCGGCGGATCCCACGGTTTGAGGAGGTAGTGGTCGAGATCGACGATGTTGATCGCGTCGATCGCGGCGCCGGTGTCCGCGTACGCGGTGAGCAGCACCCGGCGGGCGGCGGGGTAGAGGTCCATCGCGCGCTCGAGGAACTCGATTCCGGTCATCTGCGGCATGCGGTAGTCGGCGAGCAGGACGGCCACCTCGTCGCCGCGCAGCCGCAACTCGCGCAGCGCCTCCAGGGCGGACTCGCCCGATTCGGCGCGGACGATGCGGTACCGGTCGCCGTAGCGCTGCCGCAGGTCGCGAGCCACCGACCTCGACACGACCGGGTCGTCGTCGACCGTCACCAGTGCAGTGCGGCCCCGCTCGCGGCCGGCTTCCCCGTGTGCCTGCGTCACCAGAGCAGCCTATGTCGCCGCCGACGCAGATTTCCCTCGCCGGATCAGGCGGGGCGTAGCCGTCGCTTGGCGTTGCGCCTGCGCAGCTCGGCGATGAGCGCCGCGTCGGCTGCGGTGTCGGGGACGTACACGACCATGCGCGAATCCTGCGTGCGTTGCACCGGGAAGCCGGTGCCGCGTACCCGCACAGTGCCGAGGCCGAAGCAGTCGAAGGCCTTCGCCACGGGCGGCATCTGGTCGATGATCGGGTGCTCGGCCCACAGCCGGGCGAACTCGGGGTTTGCCGCGCAGAGCGAGTCGATCAGCTCGACCCAGTCGGGCTCCCCGGCGTGCGACGCGTAGTTGGCCCGCAGTACGGCGATCATCGCGCCACACACGTCCAGGTCTGTGACGGGACGGATGCCACCGCCGGCGTAGATCTGCCACAGCGCGTTGCGCTCGATGCCGGTGGCGTCCACCAGGTACGGGAACAGCGCTGCGTACGACTCGTTGCACGCGAGCAGGTCGTACTTGCCGTTGTAGACGCACGCCGGCGTCGGATCGAGCGATTCGAGGACGGACAGCACGTCGGGCGAGACCGTCTCGGCGGTGGCCGGCATCGGGATGCCGGGCACTTCGGCGAGGCGATAGAGGTGCCACCGCTCGGACGGGCCGAGCCGCAGCACGCGCGAGATTGCGTCGAGCACCTGCACGCTGGCGTTGATCGGACGGCCCTGCTCGAGCCACGTGTACCAAGTCACGCCGACACCGGCGAGCTGCGCTACCTCTTCGCGGCGCAAGCCGGGCGTGCGGCGGCGCAGACCTGGCGGCAAGCCGACGTCGGCGGGTGTGACCCGCTCACGCCGGTTGCGCAGGAACGACGCGAGTTCTTCGCGGCGCGCCTTGCTGAAGGACCCCGTCACCATGGTCATGAGTAGATCGTCCAACACCGACAACGGCGACGGGTGGTGCTGGCAGTACCAGGATCAGCGGGCTCTCTCCATCCGGACGCCGGGGCCGCGACTGTTGTCGCATGACCGCTGTTCTCGAACGTGCCATCCGCCCCGCGGCGCGTGCCCGCCAGTCGCGACCGGGCGCGGTGCTCGCCGTCTTGCTGCTCGGCCAGTTCATGGCGATTCTCGACGTGTCGATCGTCAACGTCGCGGCGCCGACGCTGCGGCGCGATCTGCACGCGTCCGGTGCGGGCCTGCAACTCGCGATCGCCGGTTACACGATCAGCTACGCCGTTCTGCTCATCACAGGAGCCAGGCTGGGCGATCGCATCGGGCACGGCCGCGCGTTCCGGGCCGGCCTTGCGTTGTTCACGCTGTCGTCGCTGCTGTGCGGTGTCGCGCCGACGACGGCCACGCTGATCGGCTTCCGGTTCGCCCAGGGCGTCGGTGCGGCGCTGATGATGCCGCAGGTCATGAGCCTCATCCAGCGCACGTTCGACGGTGCCGCACGCGCACGAGCGCTGTCGCTGTACTCGGCGGTGATCGCGTGCGGCGCGGTCGTCGGGCAGGTGCTGGGCGGCGTGGTGGTGAGCGCGAACCTGTTCGGCACCGGCTGGCGGCCGGTGTTCCTGGTGAACGTGCCGATCGGCATCGTGCTCTGGGTGCTCGCGCGGCGCGAGCTACCGGCTGATCGCGGCGAGCCCGGCCGCGGCCTCGACCCGGCGGGCGTCGTCACGCTGTCCGCCGCCGTGCTGCTGTTCGTCGTCCCGCTCGTGCTCGGGCACGAGGAGCACTGGCCGGCCTGGGGCTGGGCGTGCATGGCTGCAAGCGTGCTCATGTTCGCGACGTTCGTCCGTGTCGAGCGCGCGGTCG
>DATGFB010000359.1:0-3723 GCA_035309605.1 Jatrophihabitantaceae bacterium | reverse complement strand
CGCCGCGTGGTCGACGTGGGCTGCGGTCCGGGCGAACTCACCGCAGCATTGTCGACGCGTTGGCCAGGCGCGATCGTCCAAGGCATCGACTCGTCGCCGGAGATGATCGAACGCGCCGTGCGGCACACCACCGAGCGGTTGTCCTTCCGCGTCGCCGACGCGGCTTCGTGGTCCATCCCGGCCGACACCGACGTGGTCGTCAGCAACGCGACGCTGCAATGGGTGCCCGATCACCGTGCCGTGTTGGATGGATGGGCGCAGTCGCTGCCCAGCGGCGGTTGGATTGCAGTGCAGGTGCCGGGCAACTTCCAGTCACCGTCGCACGCACTGATGCGTGAGCTCACCATGTCACCGCGCTGGTCGCACCAGCTCGACGGTGTGCTGCGGCATCACGACAGCGTCGCCGAGCCGGAACGGTATGCAGACCTGTTGCTGCAGCGCGGCCTCGAGGTGGACGTGTGGGAGACGACGTACGTACACGTGCTGCACGGCGTCGACCCCGTCCTCGAATGGGTGCGCGGTACCGGCTTGCGTCCGGTGCTGGCCGCACTCGGCGCAGCAGACGCAGCCGAGTTCGAGCGCGAGTATGCGAGTTCGTTGCGCCGTGCCTATCCCGCGACAGCGCGCGGCACGCTGTTCCCGTTCCGCCGGATCTTCGCCGTCGGCCACCGCGCCTGACGATCAAGCCTGCTTGCTCGCCGGCGCTTTCTTCGCGGCCTTCTTCGCCGCCTTCTTGGCGGGCGCCTTCTTGGCGGCCTTCTTGGCCGTCTTCTTGGCCGTCTTCTTGGCGGGGCCGCGCGTGCGGCGGTCGGCCAGGAGTTCGGCGGCGCGCTCGTCGGTCAGTTCTTCGACTGCGTCGTCGCGGCGCAGGGAGGCGTTGGTCTCGCCGTCGGTGACGTACGGCCCGAACCGCCCGTCCTTCACGACCATCGGCTTGCCCGAGACGGGGTCGTTGCCGAGTTCGCGCAACGGTGGTGCCGCTGCGGTGCGACGACCGCGCGTCTTCGGCTGCGCAAACAGTTCCTGCGCCTGCTCGAGCGTGACCGTGAACAGCTGGTCCTCGCTCTCCAGCGAGCGCGAATCGGTGCCCTTCTTGACGTACGGGCCGTAGCGGCCGTTCTGCGCCGTCACTTCGGCGCCGTCGAGCTCGCCGAGCGATCGCGGCAGGCTGAGCAGCCGCTGCGCGTCGTCGAGCGTCACGGTGTCGAGCGACATCGTCTTGAACAGCGACGCCGTCTTGTCGCCGTCGGTGACGTACGGGCCGTACCGACCGGATCGCGCGGTGAACTCGCGGCCGTCCTCGGTCGCGCCCAGCGCGCGGTCGCCCGACGGCGCCGACAGCAGCTCTTCGACCTTGACCGGCGTGAGCTCGTCCGGTGCGAGGTCTTCCGGGATGGACGCGCGGTCGCTCGCATCCGTCGATTCACCGCGCTGCAGATACGGGCCGTAACGACCGACGCGCACCACCACGCCGGTGTTGCCGAGCGGGATCGAGTTCACGCCGCGAGCGTCGATCTGCTCGAGCCGGTCGGCGATCAACCGCTTCAGCCCGCCCTGCCCCGAGATGCGCTGCGGGTCGGTGACCGCACCGTCCGCCGCGCCGAAGTAGAACCGCTGCAGCCACTCGACGCGCGACCGGTCGCCGGACGCGATCTCGTCCAGGTCGTTCTCGACGGACGCGGTGAAGCCGTAGTCGACGAGCCGGCTGAAGTACGACTCGAGCAACCCGACGACGGCGAACGCCGTCCACGACGGCACGAGCGCCGGTCCCTTCTTCCACACGTACCCGCGGTCCTGGATCGTCTGCAGGATGGATGCGTACGTCGAGGGCCGGCCGATGCCGAGTTCTTCGAGCGCCTTCACGAGCGACGCCTCGGTGTAACGCGCGGGCGGTGACGTCGAGTGGCCTTCGGCCTCGAAGCCGCGCGCGGAAAGCGCATCTCGCGCGAGGAGCTGCGGCAACCGCTTCTCGGCGTCGTCCTTCTCCGCGCTCTCGTCGGTGTCCTCTACGTACGCACGCAAGAAGCCGGGGAACGTGATGGTGCGCCCCGACGTCGAGAACTCGGCGCGCTCACCCGCGACGGATTCACCGGCGATCCGCACCGACACGGTCGTGCCGACGGCGTCGGACATCTGCGACGCGAGCGTGCGTTGCCAGATCAGCTCGTAGAGCCGGAACTCGTCGCTGCTGAGCTGATTCGCGATCTCTCCCGGCGTGCGGAACGAGTCGCCCGCGGGCCGGATCGCCTCGTGCGCCTCCTGCGCGTTCTTGACCTTGCGCGTGTACGTGCGCGCCTCGGCGGGTACGTACGCGTCGCCGTACAGCTCACGCGCCTGCGTCCGCGCCGCGGCGAGCGCCGTCTCGGACAGGTTCGTCGAGTCGGTGCGCATGTAAGTGATGTAGCCGTTCTCGTACAGCCGCTGCGCGACGCGCATCGTCGTCGCGGACGACCACCGGAACTTGCGCCCGCCTTCCTGCTGCAGCGTCGACGTCATGAACGGCGGATACGGCCTGCGGCGGTACGGCTTCTCCTCGACGCGCTTGACCTCGAACGGGCGTCCGTCGAGACGTGCGGCGAGCCCGCGCGCGCCCGCCTCGTCGAGATGCAGCACGTCACCGCCCGCGCGCCCGGTCGCGGCGTCGAAGTCGCGGCCCGTCGCGATGCGGATGTCGTCGAGCGCGACGAGCGTGGCGGTGAACGTCTCGGGATCGCCCGGCTTGGGTTGCGCGGGCGCGAACGTGCCCTCGACGTCCCAGTACTCAGCCGAGTGGAACGCCATGCGCGCGCGTTCACGCTCTACGACGATGCGCGTCGCGACCGACTGCACGCGTCCGGCCGACAGCTTCGGCAGCACCTTCTTCCACAGCACCGGGCTGACTTCGTAGCCGTACAGCCGGTCCAGGATGCGACGCGTCTCTTGGGCATCGACGAGCCGCTCGTCGATGTCGCGCGGGTTGTTGACGGCCTCGGCGATGGCGCTGGGCGTGATCTCGTGGAACACCATGCGGCGCACCGGGATCTTCGGGTTCAGCGTTTGCACGAGGTGCCACGCGATCGCTTCGCCCTCGCGGTCTTCGTCAGTGGCCAGGTACAGCTCGTCGGCATCCTTGACGAGCGACTTCAGCTTGCTGACCTGCTGCTTGCGATCGGGGCTGACGATGTAGAGCGGTTCGAAGTCGTTGTCGGTGTCGACACCGAGGCGCGCCCAGGGTTTGCCTTTGTACGCGGCGGGGACGTCAGCCGCGTTGCGCGGCAGGTCGCGAATGTGGCCGATGGACGCTTCGACGACATACCCCGAGCCGAGGTAGCCGCCGATCGTCTTGGCCTTCGCTGGTGATTCGACGATCACCAGCTTCGCGCCCTTGCCTGCCACTGCTTCTCCGTCCGCGTCGAAGGGGCCGTCGGATGCCCCACCGTCGCGGACGGTACATGAAGGGCGAAAATCTCAGGTCGGCGTGGGCCAGTCGTGTGCGCCGCCCGCCGGCGCCTCGCCGAGCAGTTCGACGAGGCGGCGCAGCCGCTTCAGCGACGTGACGCGCCAGCCCGGCCCGCCCCCGCGGTGGGCAATCGATACCGCTGCGACACCGAGGCGCGACAGCTGTGCGCCGGCGGCCAGATGCAAGGAATCGTCGGGTTCGGCGGTGCCGAGCAGGTACCCGGCGTCATCGCGCCGCCCCGCCGCAATCGCCCACAGGCGCAGGCCGCCCGCGGTCAACGCGAA
>DATGFB010000358.1:0-3669 GCA_035309605.1 Jatrophihabitantaceae bacterium | reverse complement strand
GGTGTTGAACCCGACCACGCTCGGGTTGTTCCGTCCCGATCTGGACGCCCCCACGCCCGACGACGTTCGCGAGGCGATGACGGCGATGCACCCGTTCCCCGTGCCGTGGGTGGACCCGGTCGACGTCAGCAACGCGATCGTGTTCCTGGCGAGCGACGCCGCTCGCTACATCACCGGCGTCTCCCTGCCGATCGACGCAGGACTGCTTGCTCGATGAACACGCACCCGGTGGGACGCGTCGCAGGCAAGGTCGTATTCATCACCGGCGCCGCGCGAGGACAGGGACGCAGTCACGCGATCCGGCTCGCGGAGGAGGGCGCCGACGTCATCGCCGTCGACGCGCTGAAGGACTACGACACCGTCGCGTATCCGATGGCCACCCGCGAGGACCTCGACGAAACGGTGCGGCTCGTCGAAAAGACCGGTCGCCGCATCATCGCCGTTCGTGCGGACGTGCGTGACCCCGCCGAGCTCACCGCGGCCGTCGATCACGGTGTCGCCGAATTCGGGCGACTCGACGTCGTCATCGCCAATGCCGGTATCTGCTCGGTGCAGGCGTGGCACGACGTGACGCCCGAGGTGTGGCGCGACACGATCGACACCAACCTGACGGGCGTGTGGAACACGATGGTCGCCGCGGTTCCGCACCTGATCGAGAGCGGCGGCGGGTCGATCATCGCGGTCAGTTCGGCGGCCGGCCTGAAGGGCCTGCCCTTCTACGCGCCCTACGTTGCGGCCAAGCACGCCGTCGTCGGCATCGCCCGGTCGATGGCGAACGAGCTGGCCGAATACGGCATTCGCGTCAACACCATCCACCCTGCCGGGGTGCGAACCGCGATGTCGGGCGGGCTCGACATGGGCGACCTGCTCGAGACGCATCCCCAGCTCGGGCCGATCTTCATGAACTCGCTGCCGATGGAGATGGTCGAGCCGGACGACGTCAGCAACGCGGTGCTGTTCCTCGCATCCGACGAGGCCATGTACGTCACCGGGCTCGCCATGACCCTCGACGGGGGAAACACGATCCGGTGACCTCGCACCCTGACCTTACGTAGCAGGCGCTCCCAACCTGGTTGTCGACATATGTGTTGATGAACTGCGGCCGCCGCGGCTGCCGCGGGCATCAGCTACGAGACGCGGGCTCCGGGCCGCCAGAACACCGCCAGCAAGCAGACGGCCCCGCCGATCCCGGCGACGAGCCCGAGCGCGAATCCACCCCAGCCCGGCGGCGTGAAGATGCCCGCGGCATGGTCGACCGATATTCGCCCGGCACCGGTTCCGGCCAGCGCCACACCGGCGAGCGTCAAGGTCATGACGTACTCGTAACCCTCGCCGGGGCGGAAGATGAAGAAGCCGTTCGTGGCGTGGTTCGTCACCCAGGCAACCACCATCACCCCAATGACTCCGGCTGCCGCCAGCGGAGTGAGCGCGCCGAGCACGAGGAGCGTGCCGGCGCCCAGTTCCGTGGCGCTCGCGGTCCACGCGTGCAGTAGCCCCGGCCGCATCCCCAGTTTCTCGAACCAGCCGGCCGTGCCCGAGATCTTGCCGCAGCCGAAGATGTGGTTGTAGCCGTGCGCGAGCATCACGACGCCGACGGTCGTTCGCATCGCGAGCAGACCAACATCCGCCGCCGTCACCGCACTCATCAACCCACCTCCATGCCGGAATTCGGTCCAGCGTCCTATGCCAGTCAGATTTCGTCAACGATAGTGTTGACACATCTTCGACACGAAGTTACTGTTCCCCACACGCCACAGCGTGGACGTGCGAAGCGCGGATCACTCGAGGAGGCCGCGAAGTGAGCGGGACGAATTCATGACTGATCCGACTGGTCCGATGCCGCTCCGAGGCAAGGTCGCGATAGTCAGCGGCGGCGCCCGGGGCATAGGAGCAGCGACCGCCCGGCGGCTCGCGAGTGACGGCGCGCAGGTCGTCCTGGGCGACGTGCTCGACGAACTCGGCAGCGCCGTCGCCGAGGGCATCGGTCCCGATGCGGCGTATGCCCACCTCGACGTGACGAATCAGGGCGACTGGCGCGAGATCGTCACCACCGCGCGGTCGACGTTCGGTGATCCCGACATCCTCGTCAGCAACGCCGGCATCATGATGAGCAGCCCGTTCGAGAAGACCACCCCGGACGACTTCCAACGCGCCTTCGAGGTCAACGCGATGGGCGCGTTCCACGGCATCCAAGCCGTCCTGGAACCGATGCGCGCCGGCGGCGGCGGCTCGATCGTGATCGTCTCGTCCGTCGCGGGGACGGTGGGCATCGAAGGGCTCGCCGCTTACTGCACGAGCAAGGCCGCGAGCACCATGATCGCGCGCTGCGCAGCCATCGACCTGGCCCAATACAACATTCGTGTCAACTCGATCCACCCCGGGCGTATCGACACGCCGATGAGCTCCAGCGGCGCGGTTGCCGACGTCGAGGCGGCCACCTCGTACGACCCTCCGCCGCTGGGACGGATGGGCCACCCGGACGACGTCGCCGCCCTCGTCGCCTTCCTGGCTCGTGACGATGCCTCGTACATCACCGGCGCCCAGTACGTGATCGACGGCGGCCGGCAGGCGGGTCACAAGTATTCGAAGTCCGCACCGGCGGACCCCGAGAAGAACGGCGAGTAGATGCTGCTCACGGCGAAGAACCTCGCGGTGCGCTACTCGAACGGCGCGCTCGGCATCGAGGACGTCTCGATCGAGCTCGACCACGGCCAGATCGCGGCCCTCGTAGGCGCAAACGGAGCCGGCAAGACCACGACGTGCCGCGCCCTCAGCGGGTTGCTCAAGACGGAGGGTGCAAAGGTCGTCCGCGGTTCGATCGTGTTCGACGGCACCGACATCACTGGGTGGGAGCCGCATCGCCTGGTCAAGGCAGGCATCTCCGCCGTGCCCGAACGCAACAAGGTCTTCCGCAACCTGAGCGTGCGCGAGCACTTCGCGTCGACCGGAATGCATCGATCGCGGGTGGAGCGCGATGCTGCCCTCGATTTCGGTCTGCAGCTCTTCCCCGCCATCCGCGACCGCATGAAGCAATTCGCCGGAACGCTCAGCGGCGGTCAGCAGCAGATGGTCGCGATCATGCGTGCACTGATCAATCGTCCGCGACTTCTGATCGTCGACGAGATGACGCTCGGGCTGCATCCGAGCCTGCAACAACCGCTCTTCGATGCGCTCAAGTCGATCGCAGACGAAGGCACCGCGTGCCTCGTCATCGACGAGAGCACGACGCACACGGTGTCGACCGCGCAGCACTGTTATCTGCTCGACTGCGGTCGCATTGCCAAACACGGCCCGGCGTCCGACTTCGCGAACAAGGATCTGCTCGCGATCGGATACGTCGGCGGCTAGTCCCGCGAGTGAACCTCGCACAGCGACCCGCCCAACACATCAGAACAAGCGACATCGTCGGCCCGCGCATTCGCGAGCCGTTTCTGCCCCGAACAACACACGAGAGGAAACGTGGGCATGCAGCAGGTAGCACCGCGATTTCGGCGAACACTATTCATGGTCGGCGCCCTTGTGCCGGCTCTGGTGCTTACCGCCTGCGGCAGCAGCGGCGGCGGTAGCAAGGCCGCCGGCTCTGGCTCCACGGGCGGCTCGTACAAGGTCATTCTGATCTCGGACCTGTCCGGCCCCTTCTCAGGCGTCTCGGGTCCAGGTGCGGCAGGC